>JANQIS010000250.1 GCA_028282045.1 Gammaproteobacteria bacterium | reverse complement strand
TAATACTTAACAGTTTCCCGCTAGAAGTAAAGTATTATTCCGTGAACACCATTAGGTTTGTCTTATGTCGCATTTGCCCCGTTTATGTAATTAGACCCTACTTTGTACTACCAGCCAGGTTAATATTGCACCAGCGATGATGGCCGCAAGCATCACACTGAGTTTAATTTTAGATTGCTTTAACACACCTATCATACTATTTAGCCGGACACAGCAGTAGTATAACAAATCGGCTGCCTGATTTGCAGTATTCGTACCACCTATGGCGAATATCTCACAATAATAGTGGAGAAATCTACTATTAATATTAATGCGATATCTATTATTATAAATTTAGATTTTTTGTCACACGCTGCGGAGAGCGAGATGAAGACTTTCAAGAGCCTTCTAGCTCTTTTAGGTGCTAGTAGTTTATTATTTGGCGGCGAGGCTTTTAGTTTTGAAACCCGCGCTGGCGAATCAGGATCACGTAATGCCAGTAGCCTGGTGGAAGGCAGAGAAGGTACTGTGAGAGGGCGTTATCGGGGTTACTTTGCTTCGATGCCTGCAGGGACTTATCCAAAAGTAAACTGGGAATTGGTTAAAACAAAACCTTCTGCGCGTACCTATTACGTGCCCACCCAGGCATTGGCTATCACTGTTCCTCTGAAAGCGGGGACATATAATGGTCATGGTTTGCAGTTTGCTATTCCCATTGCAGCCAACAATGCAATGGTGCGGGTGATGGCACGGTTTGATTTTGATGGTAGCGGTACGACAGATCGCATGGAGATGTATTATCCCACTGTGGTCGATGGCCTGGCAATTCTAACTCATGCT
This sequence comes from Gammaproteobacteria bacterium, assembly GCA_028282045.1. Classification (GTDB taxonomy): domain Bacteria; phylum Pseudomonadota; class Gammaproteobacteria; order Francisellales; family CACEW01; genus JANQIS01. The sequence goes on along the minus strand of JANQIS010000250.1, from coordinate 3,148 downwards.
ACGGGGATTGAAGGTAATCGCTCATATGGTCATTATCCAACGCAAGTGTCGGATGGTGTCGTGACTTTATTTGTCTGGGTTCCGGAAGGTGTTGAGTCAGCCACAGTAATGACAGGACAGGCATTTGTTAAAGCGCCTTTTGATGGCAATGGTGAGGTACGTTTATCCAAAATAAACGACGATGATGTGGCCACCATTACCCCTGCTTCATCCGGTTTGATGCGTTTGGCGTTGAAAGGTACGGGTAACGGATTATTCGCTGCTGCGGTTGAGCCTTCAGGGGTGAATACGCCTTGGCTGGGGCCAGATGGCAAGAAGCCGCCAGAGTCTGACTTCTTTGTTACGCTTTAGTCAATTGCGAGTATCCAGGTTAAGGCGTTGGGAGTCCAGATTGAGCTTATCAGGCAGCGGGTTTGATATAATAGCCAGTGGTTGTCCCATATAATGCGTTAAGGTAGTCAGGTTTTCCTCAGGAACCTGCATAGGGGGGGGTAAGAAATTTGCTACCCAGCCGGTAATGGGAATACGGTGTTGATGCAATACTTGATGAGTGAGCAAGGCATGGTTCAAGCATCCTAGCTTCATACCGACTACTAAAATCACAGGTAAGGCAAAGACCCGTATCAAATCCAATAAAGTTTCTTGCTCATTGAGTGGCACCAGTAAACCGCCAGCGCCTTCTATGACCAAGTAATCTTTGGGCAGTTGCAATGCATTTTGACAGGACTGCAGGATATATTCAGTACTTAGCGTCAACCCAACTTGCTCAGCAGCAATATGCGGAGCGATAGGCGGTGCAAAGCAGAGTGGATTGAGTTGGGTCAATGTGATGTCGATATTACTGGCTTGCTGTAGTGCCAGTGCATCTTCACTGATGAGTTGTCCTGATTGCTCAATAGCACCGGAAGCGATAGGTTTTAAGCCACAGGCGCGAAAGCCCTGGGCAGCCAGCCAGCGCAGTAACAGACAAGAAAAGCTGGTTTTGCCGATACCGGTATCCGTGCCACTAATAAACCATCCTGATTGATTGTTCATCCTAACCTCATGTGCAATCCGGTAAACTCCAATGGCAACCCTTGCACTGTGCGCAGTGCTTCGTAAGCGCTAATGAGTCTGTGCCAGCACCGTGGTGTGATTAGCCCGTGAGCGTACGATCGATTATAGCTGATACAACCCGTTAATCTCAGATGGGTTATCACATCGTGTAGTGAGTCAAAATACAATGTATCAGTAAAACTTTGATACGCCTGCACCTGCCAACCAGCTTGCTGTGCCGTGCTAAATAAAGTGTCGGCTGTAGTAAATTGATTGCCTGGGTATATAAATTCTGCCTTACTAATCGCTTGGTGCAATGAGGCAAAAGTCCCTGTTGTCAGCACGCTGCAAAACAACATACCTCGTGGACACATCACACGGCGCCACTCGGCTAACGCAGCATACGGATCAGATGACCATTGTAATGTCATAGCGCAAAACACCTGACCAATACTTTGATCGGGTAATGGGATGGCGTGCATGTCTGCACAAATTGTCGGTAGTGTTTGTTGTTGGAGCATTTGTTGTGCCTGATCAATGGCTATTACCGGTATATTGGCTTGGATCAATCGACAGGCAATCCAACCGGTGCCACTACCAATATCCAGAGTTAATGTATTGCATCGTGTACTAGCGCTGTAATCCCACAGTGTTTGCGCCTGCTGATGTTGCCATAATGCATGCTGAGTATAAGTGGGTGCGGCAATATTAAAGTGTTGTTTGATTGCTGGTATCATGTCATAGCTTCCAGGGTGCCCCATAGCCGCTCTGGCTGGCTGAACATTGGGCAATGGCCAGTTTGTAATACCTGTACTTGTCCTGGCAGTTGGTGATGTAGTGTTACCGGCAGTAGCGGATCCTGCGCACCCATAATCCAGTCACAACGGTGTGCATAGTGCTGTGCTACCAGACGCAAATCAACATCAATCATCCATTGCAATGCCTGCATCAGCCAGGCCTGATTTAAGCGATAGCGCTGTAATTGCGCTAGGCAGTGGCGTGGTCGTGTTTCGTGCTGGGCCAGCATCCACCAAAAGGCTTTTAGTGTTTGTGTTGTGTTGTTATCCAGACGCTGTTGCAAGTTAATGAGCGTGTGAGCAGCAATTCCAGGCCAATGGGATTGCGCCACGAAGTATGGTGTGCTGTTGAGCAAGATAAGCCGATGAATGAGCTGCGGATGTTGCTGTAACCATTGCAATGCCATCAAAGCACCGAAAGACCAGGCCACCACGCGCACTGGCTCAGTCACGTTAGCTTGTTGCCAATAATCCTCGCAATAGGTAGCAAAATTTGCGCTGTGTTGTTGTAGGGTCACGATATGGTCTTGACTGCTTAGTGGTAGTGCAGACCAAATGTGTCGGTCGCTGGCCCAGCCGTGAATCCAGATACTACGCATGATGGGCAATAGCTCCTATTAATTCATTGATCACCTGGTTGTGATGTGAGCTACTTAAGGTGAGGCGCATCAAACAGCGATGTGCCGGCACGGTCGGTGGTGTCATGATGTAGGTGTTGAGCCCTTGTTTTTGTAATGTTAGTTGGCAAGCAGTCGCTGCTGTCATGTGCTTGAAATAAATTGGTTGAATCGCACTATAGCTAGGCCCGATATCCAGTTCATGGTTTAAAGCACAGGCACGCAAATAAGCAATATTGTCAGCCAAGCGATTACGTTGTACTGTTGCCTGTTGCACTAATTGAAGGGCAGCATAATTGATGGCAGCGATATGCTGTGGTAATGCTGTGCTGTAGCGGTAAATACGCGAGTGTTGCACGATAGACTCAATCACCGCCGCACTGCCAAGCAACATGGCGCCGTAAGTGCCAAATGCCTTGCCTAACGGACAACACAACAAGGTGACTTGATATGGTCTTAAGCCCGCAGCCGCTAGTGAACCACGTCCATCAGCCAGTACACCAATACCATGGGCATCATCAACGACCAATTGTGCTTGATACTGTTGACATAGATGTGCTAGAGCGGCCAGATCGGTTTGCGTACCATAAAGACTGAAAATGCCTTCAACCATCACCAGTTTTTTACCGGGCGTGGTTTGCAGGCGGCGCTCTAAAGCTTGCAGGTCTTGATGGATATAGCGCTTAAGCGTGATCTGAT
>JANQIS010000225.1 GCA_028282045.1 Gammaproteobacteria bacterium | reverse complement strand
ACGGTGTGACGCTAAAACCCATCAATTCCCCCGCACCAGTAACCAAACCGGCAACACCGACACCAAATGCGTCGCCTGCTAAGACAACGCGCCCTTTTGAGGAAGCAAGTAAACAAGTAGGAGCAAATAGGTTTGCTGATGCAGTAGCAAGAGAAAGGTCAGAGGTGGCGCTTTCTAGAGCATAGCTATAGATTGCTATATTACAATCTGCCGTACCGCCTTACTGCTAGCACCGGACTTATACAAATGTATACCTATTGATAGGTTTTTAGCGCTCTTCCGATAATAGATCAGCTTGATCTCATGAAAGCCATATTCTACCTAGCATGTAGCGATATTTTAGTGCGGCGCTTGAAATCTATCAAAACGTTATCCATAATACAATTATCAAATAGCTTTAAATGTTTTGATATGGAAAAAGTCGGTTATGCGCGCGTCTCATCTGTTGGGCAAAATTTAGATACCCAGGTTGCTAAACTAAAAGAAGCCGGTTGTAGTACAATTTATCAGGAAAAAATTAGCGGGCTTGATCAGAACCGCCCTACTCTGAAAGAATGTTTAAATTATCTGCGCAAAGGTGATACTCTCGTTATTACGAAACTAGATCGCTTGGCACGATCTGCTGTTGATCTTGGCAAATTGGTTGAGCGATTCGACAAAGAAAATATTGGCTTTGTTGTGTTAGATCAAAATATTGATACTACTACCCCAACAGGTAAATTATTATTTCATATGCTCTCTGCCTTTGCTGAATTTGAAAATAATCTGCGCAAAGAGCGTCAGGTTGATGGTATTAAAAATGCTTTGAATAATGGCGTTAAATTTGGCAGACCTCCCAAGCTCAATACTAAGCTTTGTAAGGCAATATTTGAAGATAGGCAAAATGGGCGCTCGATTAGTGAGCTATGTGACAAATATCAGTTAGGACAGGCTAGTATTTTCAGGGCATTGAGAAAAATGCAGAAATCAAAGTCTTAAATATTAAGGTGGCGGCTCAGCGCACGAAGGTTAACACCGGCCCATAAAATGGAATATGCAACCGACCGACAATTGTAACATTTCAGTGCAAACATGGGGGTATTAGTTGTATGGTTATAAAATTGCTTTTTTATGATCTGTATGTAAATTCAAGGGGTATATCATGTTTAAGATAGGCGATATTGTTGCGGTTAAAGATGGAGTCAGCGATCCTGACTACCCAGATCAAGATATGACATCTTTCAGGGGGCGTGTTACCGAATATCATTCCAAAGAAAATACATATTCAATCAAGCTCGACTCTATATCATTATATTCTATTCCTATAGATCAGCTTCGGATGATAGTTTTGGATGGTCTCAGTTATGCGGAAATTAGTTTTGACGCTAAAGACTTAGAGCTGTCAAGTGCTCGAGATACTGAGGATGACGTTGAAAAAGCTGTGGAGGAGGTGGAGAAAAAAACCTTCTTTTTGCATTTGGATTTTGGAGATATAATACATTCAGTTCTTGAAGGCTTGGGTCGATTCGAATACAAGGAAGCGTATGAGAGATGGAATGAATTTTTGGGAAAAAAACTAACTTTTCCTGTCTCTGCCAGAACCACTGAAGATTTAAGTCATTATCATGTGCCGGTCGGTGTAGATGTTATAATAAATAGCTTGCACTTTATAGATGATTCTTTCGGCATAATATGCGAGGCTAGGTATGGTGGAAGTAAGCATCAATTAATGCTCGCTGATCTTGAGGCTGATGGTGAATGTGGTAAGTATATAAAAGCTTATTCACAGTGGTATGCAAACATGTAGAATTTAGTTACTATGGCTGATAGATATTTAAGGCCCAGCGCTAAAGATCGTGCAAGAAAGTGTCAAACTGGCTAAAGTTCCTATTTTTTAACAGCCTTCCATACTTCAGCAATATTTGGGCTCTGTGCGCTTTTCCGTGGATTAAGTATTTATTGTACAATATGAGGCAATAGTATTTTTGTTTAAAATGTCACATTATGTTAGAGCAATTGGATATGACCATCCCTTTATCTGTTCTTGGGCTTTCCAATGTAGATGTTGAAGGTATTTACTTACGTAATGGCTGCGAATTAGTCATTAAGGTTGCCAGTACCGAAGAAGATACACATTGTCGTAAATGTGGCGCTATTTGTGATAAACATGGCCATGATAGAGAGATGGAGCTGCGTCATTTACCTATTCTTGGATATCAAACGTACATTCAAATATCGCCCAAGCGTGGAATATGCAAACAATGTGATGATAAGCCTGTAACCACCACCCAAACATTGGATTGGTATGATAGAAAATCCAGGCAAACTAAGCCCTATGAAGATTATTTGCTTTTCTCATTGGTCAATGCCACTGTTGCAGACGTTAGCCGCAAAGAAAGCATTGATGAGCATACTATTGCCCAGATACTGAATAAAAAGATTGAAGCCAAGATCGACTTTAACACCATCAAAAAATTGGGTGTTTTGGGCATAGATGAAATTAGTTTGCGTAAGGGTCGGCAGCAATATGTGAGCGTTATTACTTATAGAGTGGATCAGAAAGTCAATATACTAGCCGTGTTAGAAGGGCGTAAAAAATCTGATGTGTTGAAATTCCTAAAGAGCATTCCACCTCATTTGAAAAAGACAGTAACGGCAGTATGCTGTGATTTATATGATGGCTATATTCAAGCTGCCAAAGCAGTATTTTCAGATAAAGTTGTTACTGCTGATCGATTTCATGTGGCCAAGCTATATCGCAAAAAGCTTGTAAATATAAGAAAAGCTGAATTAGCTAAACTTAAAAAACGCCTGAGTAAAGACCAATATCAATCCTTCAAAGATGCGATAGCTATATTGCGCAAGGGTAGAGATTATTTTACTGATGCAGAGAAAGAAGTAGTACAAAAGCTGTTTGATTACTCACCGAAGTTGCGTCTAGCTTATCAGTTTAGTAGGGAGTTAACCGCTATATTTGACACTCACCAAAATAAAGATGAGGCGCAAACACAACTACGAGAATGGATTGAGCGTGTCACGTGCTCTGAATTAACTGTATTTAACGGATTTATCAAAACCCTGTGCAAATATATAAATGAGATTAGCAATTACTTCATATCTCGTAATAATAGTGGGCTTGTAGAAGGCTTTAATAATAAGATTAAATCGTTAACACGACGATGCTATGGCCTAAAGTCTGCCAAAAGACTTTTTCAGAGATTAAAGTTAGACACATTAGGTGTAAGCATGTTCGCTTTCCAGCCGACTATATAAATGCTTAACCCACGGAAAAGCGCACAGAGCCGTTATTTGGTGCTGCACCAGCATTCGGTCTATTCGCTGCTTGTTTTGCAAAGGGGAGTGAAGTTGGCGAGGGTGTCGGAGTGGTTTTATTATTTGCCAGTGCAGTGCCATTGCGACTAGATACTGTAGCGGATTTGAATGTTATACCGGCGTTTTCAAGCTGTTGTTTCAATTGTGGTGATAAATCTGCTTGAGCTTGTGATGATAAACTAATTTGCCATTTTGCCCCTTTGCTGCTTTGAGCTAATGTTTGCAAGGCATCCTGTAACAAAGCCTTATTAGCCATTAGTGCAGTAGTTGGGGTGAAGTCACCACCTGTAGGGTGGGCTGCCAGTAACGTTTGTACCATCGGCCTTATCATGTTAACGTCATGAGTCGCGACCGAACCATTGGAGCGTAAAGTAACTTTGCCGTCTGATAAGCTAGATGTGCATAGACCTACCTGAATGACGGCTTCATCACTCCCTTTTTCTATGAACTCACCTTTTTTGATTGTGTTAGTGTCTTTGTCGGCCTGTATTAGGCTTGGTGCGCGTACCACGCGGACCCACAAAGACTTATCCCCTGAGCCGACACGTATTGCCTCTGCTGCCGCCTGTGCTTTACCAGCAAGACTGGCCACACGAGTTGGTCTGGCAGTATTGGTGGGTGCAAATCCTATCTCTGGACCATTTGGCCGGGCCGTTGTGAAATCCCATCCATACTTTACAGTTGAGTTGATAAAAGTTTGCACCGCTGTTTTATCACCATGACAAGCATCAAACTGTTGCCACATGGCATTAACATCTTCGGGGCGTAGTACGTTTCTTTGATGTAGGCTAAATAACACTTGCTTGAAAAATGCGCCTGTATCAACGTTCTGGCCACAATGACTCAAGGCCCTTTGTGCATGCCACAAGGCATTACGTAATTGTAGTTGGCGTATTTTCTTGGCACCCAATGCTGTTTCTATATACAATGTTTCATCTCTCAAGCATGACAACATGTAATCCAGACGTTTAGGGTCTTTAAGCTTCTCACCCACTTGCTTATCCGCTGCTACAGTTAGCATGCCAGCACATAGGTCGGCAAAAGGTCCGGCCAGACTTGGCATCCGACACCGTTTTCCCTGCATGTAACCCATGCAGGCATCAGTGAATTTGCGTGCACTATCTGTATCAAATGCCTTATCATGGAAAATCGCATCATAATGATAGAGTTCTGTAAGCATATTACACATGGCTTGCTGCGGTGTTGGAGCTCTTGCTGCAGCCAGTTGTACGGCTTCGATCGCTAACACACGCAACACCGACTCGCCTGTTGGCTCATCTTGACCGATAATGGCAAGCTCGCGTAATGGATGCCCGGCCCTCACGGCATCCTCAAGTTCAGCGCTCGATAGATCGTGTTTTAGGACATCAATAATATCAGCCACAGGTTGACTTTTATTCGGTTGATGGGCAAATGGGGCATACAATGCTGGTGCCACACTCTCTGGCTCAGCATCACTTGGGCCGGAGTTTGGCAACATGGTTTCACCGGCTTGATCAATTATCTCAGGTGTGGCGCGCAGTAATGGATAATAGTTGGTTAGCCGACTTTGAGCGGCGATGATTGCTGGGTCAGAGCCTAGGGCACCAGCCTGGTCAAATTGCGGTACAGCGCGACCATCTGCTAGTATAATCTCTGCCGCTGTGGCACAGATTGTTGCAATACATTCGCTTTGCGCGGCAGGTGTCCCGCTGGCTAACCCTAGATTGGCAGCAGTTAAATCCGTCTCGTTTAGACCCGTTGCCGCAGCGAAAGTTTGTTTTACTGCAGCATCAATTTGAGCAGTATCAGCCAATGGATGTGTAAGCGGTGTCTTTTTAATTAACACTGCTTCATGTAATTTAATGCGGCGACGGCTTTCTGCTGTGGCAGAGGTCATCTCTGTTGTGGTTGGGTTTAGCGCAGCATTGATCTGGTCAAGTGCTTGTGGTACAGATAAGCCATTTGCACGCAAGTATGCCATTTCCTGCTGTACGGCTTGGATGCGTTGTGACACAAACTCATCTGAGGAAGAGGTAGGGGTGACAAAGGCTTTTATGTTATCAGGCAAATCAGCATTCTCGTCCAATCCCAGAGCTGCTGCACAGGCACGGTAGTGCTTATGTTCTGTTGGTGGTGCATCAGTTTCAGATTCATCGGCCAGTACTGATTGTAATGCCGCTTGTTCACCTTCATCAGCCAATACTTCAGGGGCTTTGTGCGCTGTAGTAGCTAATGCATCAGAGCGTCGTGGTCCATAGGTATCTGCTTGAGCACTTGTCACAGGTGTAACAGCAGCGCTGTCACCGCCCTTAACATGATTGGGGCCGTCTTGCCTATCTTCGGGCTGTCCATTTGCCGGTTTAAGTTGGTCTTGGAGTGTGCTAACCTCGCTGCTATGAGGTTGCTGGGCGATATTGCCATGCGTTAAATGTTGGTGTGTCTCTTGAAGGGGGTTGTCTGCTTGTTCAAGCCGTTCCTTTATCTGCTGTAGCTCACTTTGAGCTTTTTTAAACTTTTCCCTCAGGCTGGTGATATCATGCTCACTGAAACTGCTATCGTTTTGTGTTAAATTAGTGATGGGTCGCTCATTTGAGCTGCTCGTTTGCCTATTGAGGGTCGCTTCGATATGTTCCAAACTTTTGCTAAAGCCTTCTGAGCTGCGCTCAATGACTTGTATCGTCTTCTCTAAGTTGGCTTTGAGCTGTGCTATACGATCTGGTTGTTGCTGGCGCTTTTTGAGCTGTAATTCATAATCTGCTACTTGGGTGGTCAGGTTTTCTAAGGCGGCTTGTAGTGTTGTATTCTCGAAAAAAATTCTTTTTGTATGATAGCTGATCTCAAAAGCATCGGGCCAACTATTTTGCTCTGAGATGGTAGTGTCAGGTGGTGAAAATGCCATTTTTCCGCTTTAAATAGGGTTATCTAACTTAATTTTTTATGGCGCATACAATATGGTTGCTGTGGAACAGATCGAACCAAACGCCTTAATTTGCATCGAAGCTAATGTCGTACTCATCGTTGCAACCTCTTATGCTAAAAATAAGTAAGCGTTAACTATAGGCCATTAGTATTTTTGTTTTATTGATAACTGTTAAGCGTTTGTAAATTAACCGTGTTTTAAGAGTGAAAAACCTTTTCCAGCCACGATCGTATTTTTACTACTTTCACTACCCCTTTAGGATTAAGTAGTATGCCAGTGCATTCATTTAATGGCGGTGTGGTTTCTATGAGGCCGGGCTGGCCACAAAGTGAACTAGGGGTGCTCTCAGATAACGAGAGAGCAGTAACAGAATCTAAAAACATATGAAAGGAGAGGGTAAACCTAATGAAAGGAAGCAATCGATCTACAAGCGAAGATATGAGTGCAATGCTAGCTAGAATAGAAGTGTTGGAAAAATATTGCGAGAAACTGTTAGTAGACTATGCTGGATTGAGACAAGGTAACCAACAGCTGTTGGTTATACAGAGTAAGTTATTGGAAAGACTAGGCATAGAGCTAAAGGATTTGATAGAAGAAGCACCACCATCACAACAGCAATCTATTGCTGCAGCAACTAATGGAGAATCCGAGGCATCTCAGCGACCTGATGCAGCGACGCCACCAAAATTTACTGCACCACCGCCACCACCGCCACCACCACCGCCGCTAGCTCCAGAAATGAACGGAGAATCCAAGGCATCTTCTAAAGGGTCATCAACAGAGGCTCAGCGCGGCGCTGTTTTTGATTCTATTAAAAAATTTGGTGGTGTTGAGGGTCTTAGAGCACTTAAAGAAGCAAAAAAGCAAGAAAATGAACAAGAGCCAGCTAATGGGAGCGAAGATCAGGCCCAATCATCAAATGATGGAAGTGCAAGCAACCAAGAATCAGCTAGTGGAAGCGAAGGTCAGTCTCAGCCACAAAATGGGGGTGGCGGTCTTATGGCAGAACTTGCTCGTACGTTGAAGGCTCGAAAAACCTCTGAGCAAGTAACAGGGCCAGAGGGGCAAAAAGTAAGTAATGACGGTGATCAGGATCAGTTACCAGGGTTAGTTCGTAGAAACACCCTCAGAAAAACAGATGGTCCACGCACAGGTGCTGTTAAAACGAAAGAAGAGACATCTGCTGTTAAGGATGAGAAACTTAGGGAGGCTTTGGCAAGGAGGTATCAGGCTGCTGAGGGTGGTGGTGAACAAACACAAAGTGATTCCACTGATGGAAGCAATCCGTCAGCACCTTCTGTTTCACAAAACAGTGGTAGTACACCTGCGAGTAGTGAAGTTCAGACTAGTCCACCTCAAGCTGAGAATCATGGCTCTAATGCAACAGGTGCACCAAAGTCTCATCCACCAGTGCCACCTGCAAGATCATCAAGGCCACATAAACCACATAAACCACAACCTCCCTCAAGACAAGCCCATGTGCTGCTGAATGGGGATAATACAGCACAGACAAGTACAAACTCTACATTGGAACCGTAAAATACAATTCCAATTTGTAGAGCCAGAGCCTGGGATCAGCAATGATGTCAGGCTCAACTATATTAACAGATTATTCCGGACAATTATTGATGGCTAAAGATTTACGTGGCTTGAGGGCGTATTTGGTTTTGTGTTCTACAAAATGGGCTTCAATATCTTCCAGGCTGATACCTTTGGTTTCGGGCATATAACGCCAAATCATAATCGCTCCGATTATTGTGCAAAACGCGTAGCAGAGATAAGTTTTATCCAGTCCCACGCTATTGACTATATGCAAATAAGTGATGGATACGATGAAATTAAATAGCCAACTGGATGCTGAGGCTACTGCAACACCAATATGACGAACATGAATCGGAAAAACTTCTGCCGCAACGATGTAAGGCACACCACCTAAACCTATAGCAAAACAGGCGATAAAGCCCAATACACCCGCTAATGAAATAATACCAGAGAATGTGCCGAAATATCCTTTAAAGGCCATTGCGATTATCAGTAAAAATACGACACAGCAGAGCATGCTGCTCAGCATCAATTTGCGCCGGCCAAGTGTGTCAATCAGGTAAATGGCGACTAGTGTGGCAATCACATTGACAGTGCAGGCAATAACACTAGCGAGCGCACGGCCATCAACACTGTGATAAGCAGCAGAAAAAACCTGATCGACAAAGTAAAAAATGGTATTGATGCCGCTTAATTGTTGAAATAAAAACAGGCTTACCGTTAATAAGATTAGCGTTCTAAAATGAGGTTGGCGTAACATGGCAAGCGAAAACTTAGGATGACTTAGGCTCGCTTTAATAGCGTTAAACTCAGCATTAACATCATGATGTCCCAGTTGTTGCATCACTGACTTTGCCTCGTCCCATCGTTTCACTTGCATGAGCCAGCGAGGACTGCGCGGTAAGAATATCAATCCGATTAGCAGTAGCAGTGCTGGGCATAAGCATAATGCAAACATGACTCGCCAATTTTCTGTATCCGCAAATACATCATTGAGGATTGCCGCTAATAAGATACCAATGGTGATGGCCAGTTGAAACATAAACACCAGCATGCCACGGCGGTGTGTGGGGGCTAATTCTGCCAGGTACAAAGGGGTTACCATCAAGGAAAGCCCGCCGGACAAGCCCATCAATAAGCGTCCGATAATAACGCTATTAATATGGTGGGCTGTGACAATACTCATAACACCGATTGAAAAAATAATCCCAGAGATAAAAAGCGTGTTGCGTCTGCCTAGCCTGAGTGCCGGCCAGCTACTAATGATCGCACCAATCATAGCGCTTAGTGGAACAGCAGCGACGGTGAATGACTTGATGCCAGGTGAGGTCACGTGAAACGTTGCGTAGATAAACCTTTGTGACTCACCAATAATACCGGTGTCCATACCTGCCATAACGCCGGTGAGTGAAGCAGTGATGGCAAGCAAGACCACAAGTGGTGATAGAGTGGCTTTGTGTTTTTGCATGGTTAGCTATGCTTTTGCATAATAGCGTCTTTGGGTAAGACAGAAGTGTCAATTCTAAGCAGCGCAATGGTTATATGCATACTTCATTATCCAGGAGTATGTCAGTTAGCGTCTGATTTTAAGTGTTAGCATGGTGGGGCAGTATCCGTATTTTTAACATGTCAATGCCATTGTTGCGCCAAAGTATAAGGATTTTTATGGTAAAAATACCTATGAAACTTGCATGCTTTGCGCTAATAAATAGCCCAGTTGAAACTGGTTCTGGCAGCAGGCTTTTTGACGAATGCGAGCCAGATGACTTTCCACAGTGCGCTTTGGTATACTGAGAATCATAGCAATTTCCTCTGCTGTTTTACCCTTAATTAACCAGTCAATATAGGTTAACTCCTGGACATTGAAACAGAGATTGGCTCGTGACTCATGTAAGATGGTGATGGTGTTGTAAGGTGTTTGCGGTAGGTCATACACGATCGTTGCACCGGCAATACCCACGACATTGTCGCTCGTATCATAGATAGGTTGTTTGAAGGTGCAAACCTGCCGTAGTTCATCGTTATGATCACATAAAGCCTGTAAGCTCAATACGGATTTATCACTAAGAACTATCTGGTCACTTTCAATGAGGAAATCGGCATTATCCCGCCAGGCAAAATCGTAATCTGATTTCCCGGTCATCGGCATGCCGGCGAACTCTTCTGTGCAGCGGTTGTAAAGAATATAGGTGCTATCATGGTTTTTACAAAAAACCTGTAGTGGTAATTCGTTGATAAGCTTGTTATCAAAACACATGCGGTTACACAGACTGGTCGTTCTTACTACCTTACCAATCAGTACCCATTTTAATCCATCACTGTTCGTTTCAGCCTTGGCTGCATGCCATTGGCAATCAGTTTCAAGCGCATGATGGTAAGTGTTATTGACCTTGATAGTTGGATGCAAGGTTTTGATGGGGCAGTCTATTGTTAGCAAGCGGCAGAACTCGATGAGATTCTTGCCTTGTAGGCCATCTTCTGGCACGTTGAACAAACGTTTGCTCATATCATTATACTCAACTACGTGGCCGTCATGAGTCAGAGCAATCAATGCAAGCTTATAATGTTTGCAAAATCGCTTCAGTGTGGCGTAATCCTTACTTAAGATGTCTTTAATCATAATAGATCGATATGTCGGTCCTGTCCGATGATAAAGCCGGTTTGAAAGAGCTTAAAAGTTTTGGTTTTGGCTTTAATATGATTGATATGTGCCTCAGCAGTTCGTTTTGATATGCCCAGTAACTCTCCCACTTCCCGTACGGTATGGCCATTGGCTAATAGTTTAAGGCATTCCTGCTCCCGAGTAGAGAACTGTTGATGGTTTGGCTGATTTTGGGGTGGTTTCAATAGCGATTTATTGATTGAGATACCCACCATGCCGATAACATGATTGTTATCATCTACTAACGGTGACTTAATTGATTGCATGCATTCATTAGCACCGTTAGCTAAGATAACTTGTTCTTCAAACTGGTAGGTTTTACCTTGATAAACACGCCTGTCGTGCGCTTGCAAAATGGCGGCTGTATCCGCCCACGTAAGGTCGTTGTCTACACGTCCGACAATAGACGTATTACAGGTCTCACCTAGTGCGATACGATTACAATAATCATTGGTTTCCACATAGATGCCGTAGAGATCTTTACAGTAAATTGCTATGGGCATTTTGTTGAGCATGCCAAATAGCTGATCATTAAAAAATGCCGTATGAAAGGCGCTATCAAGCACTTCTGCTGTGATTACCTGGTTGTCGTCCAGGTGATGTATTTGCCACTGTAAGGTTAGGTGCTCAAAATGACTGCGCTGATACTGTGCTGTGTGGCCGTTTTGAGGCATGTCAAATTGATATTGTTCACAGAAGTGAGTGAGGCTGGTGTTAATCACACTGGCGGCAGACATATTGAACAACGTCCCGGCGCACTCGTTGATATCAGTAATATTGCCGGTTTCGTTGACACGTAGCAAAGCAATATTTGTGAAGTCGCTATATGCTTTGATGATCTCATAGTCTTCCGTAACGAAAGGCGGCATATCAATCATCCAATAATTAATATATCGGCGCTAGTATAGCCTTATTTTTAAATTAAAAATAGATCTTTGCGACCTGAAAAATAATCATGAGTTATCCTGTTAAAGCCAATAGGTTAGGTGCAGGAATAATTCACTTACGTTAAGTTGTTGTGATAACTTTTGCTCTGTGTAAAGCCCTTCGCCATTGTTTGAAGTTACTTTGCCTAAGCTCAAGAATCGACAACCTGTCCCTGCATGCCAGTGTGTGGTGAACTGATAATTAAACCCAGCCCCGATACTATAAGCCAATTGCATCAGAGTACGGCTACCAAAGTTTGGTGATATTGCCTGAAATACCCCTGCGGTGATGACAGACTCCTGGTAGCGACCA
>JANQIS010000187.1 GCA_028282045.1 Gammaproteobacteria bacterium | reverse complement strand
TGCCTGGTTAACTGATATCATCATGCCATCACACCATGAATCGGTCACTGCACACTAGGAACATAACATGGCCCAACAGCTTATCATTGTCGAGTCACCGGCAAAGGCTAAAACCATCAAAAAATACCTTGGCAATGACTTTCAGGTACTTGCCTCATATGGCCACGTGCGTGATTTACTGCCCAAATCAGGTGCGGTAGATCCTGATAATCATTTTGCCATGACCTACAGCTTGATCGAGCGCAACAGCAAACATGTTGAGGCCATTGCCAAAGCACTTAAAAAGTCCGATGCGCTTTATCTGGCCACTGACCCTGACCGCGAAGGCGAAGCCATTTCCTGGCATATTTATGAGATTATGCGAGAGCGTAACTTGTTAAAAGACAAACCAGTACATCGCGTAGTATTCCATGAGATTACCAAAGGAGCAATCCAAGATGCCGTCGCCAACCCGCGTCAGCTCTCCAATGACCTGGTCGATGCCCAGCAAGCACGCAGGGCTCTTGACTACCTTGTCGGCTTTAACTTATCGCCGTTATTGTGGAAAAAAATCAAAACCGGCTTGTCTGCTGGTCGAGTACAAAGCCCGGCACTGCGCCTCATTGTCGAGCGCGAACAAGCCATTGAGGCTTTCGTCAGCCAGGAATACTGGAGCATTGAGGCTGATCTGCAAAAGCATCAACACCCTTTTGTCGCCAAGCTCACCCATTGGTTAGGTGAAAAGCTTGAGCAATTCACCATCAGCAATGCCGATCAAGCGCATGATATCAAATCTACCCTGCTTGATCTGGCGGGCAAAGAAATCACGGTAAGTAAGGTTGAGAAGAAACAACGCAAGCGCCAACCCGCAGCACCGTTCATCACATCCACCTTGCAACAAGAAGCTGCCCGCAAACTGGGCTTTAGCACCAAGCGTACGATGCAAATTGCCCAACAACTATATGAAGGGATTGATACTGGTGATGGTGCGGTAGGTTTGATTACTTATATGCGTACCGACTCAGTGACCCTATCTCAAGAGGCCGTTACAGAAATTCGTGCTTACATCCAAAGCCACTATGGCAATGAAATGCTACCCAAAGCACCACGGGTTTTTAAAAATAAATCTAAAAATGCCCAAGAAGCGCATGAAGCCATCCGCCCAACTTCGATGGTCCGCTCACCTGAATCAGTTAAAGCACATCTTAACGATGCCCAGTTTAAACTTTATCAACTGGTGTGGAAGCGCGCACTTGCCTGCCAGATGCCCGAAGCATTGATCGATCAAGTGGCGGTAGTTTTTGACATTGAAGATAAAGCCATCCTGCGTGCCACTGGATCGGTAGTGGCTTCACCTGGCTTTATGAAAGTCTACCAAGAAGGTGAAGACGATCAGAAAAATCAAGATGAAGGCAAGATGTTGCCGCCGATGAAAGTGGGAGATAAGGTTAGTGTGCAAGCTATCCGTGCTGAACAACACTTTACCGAGCCACCGCCACGCTACTCTGAAGCTACTTTAGTTAAAGCACTGGAAGAATATGGCATCGGTCGCCCATCAACTTACGCATCGATTATCTCAACCATCCAGCAACGTGATTACGTCACCTTAGAGCAGAAACGCTTTAAGCCAACGGATGTAGGACGTATCGTTAATAAATTTCTCACCAGTTTTTTCACCCAGTATGTTGATTATGACTTCACGGCACAGTTAGAAGATCAACTTGATGAAATCTCACGTGGTGAAATTAAATGGATTCCGGTGTTGGAGAAATTCTGGAGTCCATTCCATCAGTTGATCGGCAAGATTGAGACCGAAGTCAAACGCAGTGACGTTACCCAAGAAGAAATTGATGAACAGTGTCCTAAGTGTCAGAAAAAACTATGCATCAAACTAGGACGCAATGGTCGTTTCATTGGTTGTACCGGTTACCCTGACTGCGATTTCACGCGCCCACTTAATGAGAATGCCAACCAAGAAGGCCCCGAAGTGATTGCGGATCGTAAATGCCCGAAATGTGGTGGAGACCTACATATTAAAGTGGGGCGCTACGGTAAATTTATCGGCTGTAGTAATTATCCTAACTGCAAGTTTATCGAACCCCTTAATAAACCGAAAGATACCGGGGTTTCATGCCCTGCTTGCAAGCAAGGCACCATCTTAGAACGGCGCTCCAGAAATGGTAAAATCTTCTACTCTTGCGATCAGTACCCTAAATGTAAATATGCCCTATGGAACCCACCAGAAGCGACAACATGCCCACAATGTCAATGGCCGATTATGATGATCAAAACCACCAAGAAACATGGCCGGCAGCGCATTTGTCCTGAATGTAAATTTACGCAAGACTTAGCAGAAGAATAGCCTCCAAGCTATAATCACTTGATACGGAATCAGCTATATTTCACTATATTGTGCTGATACCGACCATGATGATTAAATGCATCAGCATGTGTCACGGTATAAAATGAACACAGCGTCAGCAAAACTCCTCCAACAATACCAATAGCAACACGCATCATTATCTCCCCCATAAAATCAACTTAAATGTAACGTTTATGTCAATTTTATGTCAAGATTAGCACCTCATAAAAACAGGGTGTAAATATAGCAGCGACACGACCAAGTAGCACTTTTACCGGATTTTCGCTAGCATAGGCAATGAAGTTATGTAAGGAGGCGGTTGTATGGCGACCATACTGTTAGTGAATGGACCCAACCTCAATCTATTGGGGCAACGCGAGCCAGAAATTTACGGCTCACACACTTTAGCAAACGTTGAAGCGCTATTTACTGAATCTGCACAAGAAGTGAATCATCAAACCAAGTGTTTCCAAAGCAATCATGAAGGTGCCTTAATCGACTTTCTTCATAAAGAAGGGCCACAGGCTGATTTTCTGGTCATTAATCCCGGCGCACTGACCCACACCAGCATTGCACTGCGCGATGCATTACTGGGGCTTAACTTACCCTTTATCGAGGTTCATATCTCTAATACTTATCAACGTGAATCATTCCGCCACCATTCTTTCCTAAGCGATATTGCCTTAGGCAGCATTAATGGATTAGGGATACTGGGATACCAGCTTGCGCTTGAAGCTGCGATTGAGTATTGTGAAACGCAATTTGTTTTAGGTGAGTCAGAATGAAAATTGACATTAAAAAACTTAAAGAATTGATCCAATTGATTGACGACAGCCCTAGCGTGTCGGAAATCGAAATTAAAGAAGGGGAAGAGACCATTCGCCTGAGTTGTGCTGTGCCTACAGCCTCTCATGTAGCCTACACACCAGCACCTATTGCTGCACCATCCGCCCCTGCAGTGACAAACACAACTGCGCCCCCTGCTGCTAGCAGCGACGATGATAGTAACCCCGTTCCTAATGGCCACGCCGTTAAATCACCGATGGTTGGAAATTTCTACCGTTCGCCATCACCTGGCGCACCGACCTACATTGAAGTAGGCCAGCAAGTTTCTACTGGAGATACACTGTGTATTATCGAAGCTATGAAAATGATGAACCATATCGAGGCTGACAAATCCGGTACAGTTAAAGCTATTTTGGTAGAAGACGGATCGCCCGTTGAGTTCGATCAACCCCTTGTTATCATTGAATAATAGGTCATTTCCATGATTAAAAAAATCCTGATTGCCAACCGTGGTGAGATTGCGCTACGTATTTTGCGCGCCTGTCGTGAACTGGGTATCAAAACGGTTGCAGTTCATTCCACAGCAGATCGCAACCTTAAACATGTTAAATTAGCTGATGAATCGGTGTGTATTGGCCCAGCAAGCGCCAAAGATAGCTATTTGAATATCCCGGCAATTATTAGTGCCGCTGAAGTTACCGAAAGTACGGCCATTCATCCAGGTTATGGTTTTTTGGCAGAAAATGCTGATTTTGCTGAACAAGTAGAAAACAGTGGTTTTATTTTTATTGGTCCAAAACCCGATGCCATTCGCATTATGGGTGATAAAGTATCGGCAATTAATGCCATGAAAGCAGCCGGTGTACCTTGTGTTCCAGGCTCAGGTGGACCACTGGGTAATGATGAAAAAACCAATCTGGCACTAGCAGAGAAAATCGGCTACCCCGTCATTATCAAAGCTGCCGGTGGTGGTGGTGGACGCGGTATGCGCGTAGTGAGAAAGCCTCAAGAGTTAGTCAATGCTATTCAAACCACTAAAACCGAAGCGGGTCTGTCATTTGGTAATGACAGCGTTTATATGGAAAAATTCCTCGAAAATCCACGCCATATTGAAATCCAGGTATTATGTGATGGACAGGGCAATGCGATCCACCTAGGCGAACGTGACTGCTCAATGCAGCGTCGCCACCAAAAAGTGTTAGAAGAAGCACCGGCACCAGGCATTACCCCAAAAGAGCGCGCCAAGATCGGCAGTCGATGCACCAAAGCCTGTATAAAAATAGGTTATCGAGGTGCCGGTACGTTTGAGTTTCTGTATGAGAACGGTAACTTCTACTTTATTGAGATGAATACGCGTATTCAGGTAGAGCACCCTGTAACAGAGATGATCACCGGTGTTGATCTAATCAAAGAGCAGATCCTTATTGCCGGCGGACAAAAACTACGCTACACCCAGGATGACATCAAGATTCGCGGTCATGCGATTGAATGTCGTATCAATGCTGAAGACCCTGAGCGCCTGCTACCCTCTCCGGGTAACATTGAACTATATCATGCACCAGGCGGACCTGGTGTGCGTGTGGACTCACACATTTATTCCAGTTATACCGTACCAACGCACTATGACTCTATGATCGGTAAAATTATCGCTTATGGTGAAACGCGAGAATCTGCCATTGCACGGATGCTAAATGCTTTGAAAGAAACCGTGCTGGTCGGCATTAAGACTAATATCCCGGTGCAAGAGCGCATTCTGGAAGATGAGAACTTCCAGAAAGGCGGTACTAATATTCACTACCTGGAGAAAATGCTGGGGATGTAACCCTGCTTCACCTCGCCAATAGCCGCCAGACAATTACTGTCGCCTTTTCAATTGACGTTGTGCCGTGCGCAACATAATTAATCAAGATTACACTGGCTTAGTAATAAATTAAAAAATATCTTATAATAACCATCAGGTGATATAAGGGGATGACGTTATGGCAGGGCTCAATCGTGATATTGGTAAGATGGGTTTATTGTACGCTAGTATTGGCGGCATTATTGGATCAGGCTGGTTATTTGGCCCACTAAATGCTGCTCAAAGCGCAGGATCATTAAGCTTTCTCTCATGGATAATCGGCGCCTGCGCCATGATGTGTATTGCTTTTGTCTATGCAGAACTCACCACCATGTTCCCCAAAAGTGGGGCGTTAATTCATATGAGCCATATTGGACATGGTAATTTATTAGGTAGGATTTGGAGCTGGATCTTATTTTTAGCCTACGTCTCAATTCCTCCGGTTGAAGTCATGGCCGTGTTAACTTATGCCAGCAATTACATTCATGGCTTAATTGACCCGCATACCCATTTACTCACCCACACTGGTTTTTTCGTTGCTATCGCCGTGCTGGCAGTATTAGTTGTACTTAATTTCTGCGCCATTCGCTGGGTATTACGTGTCAACAGCGCAATCACCATCTGGAAAATTATTATTCCTATAGTAACGGTATTAGTATTAATTAGTTACTCTTTCCACCCGCATAATCTACATAACGCTGCACAAGGCTTTGCGATACAAGATGTCTTTCCCACAGTCGCAACGGCAGGTATCGCATTTAGCTTTTTTGGATTTCGTAATGCTATTGATTTAGCCGGCGAGACCGCAAAACCCTCACGTAATATCCCGTTTGCTGTTATCGGGTCAATCGTGATCTGTCTGTTAATTTATCTGGGATTACAACTTGCTTTTATTGCAGCAATACCACCCAGTGAGATCCACGGTAGCTGGGCGACATTACACTTTACCGGTAATGCAGGGCCGTTAGCTGCCGTTGCTACCATTATTGGCGCCATCTGGCTGTCAGTGGTGTTATACGCTGATGCATTGGTATCACCGTTGGGCACCGGATTTATTTACACCACCACCACCTCCAGAGTTATTATGGCTTCCGGTGAAATTGGCAGTGCACCTAAAGCAGTGAGCGCACTTAACAAAGTGGGCGTGCCATGGGTTGCACTGATTGTAACATTTTTATTTGGCATCTTATTCTTCTTCCCATTTCCTTCCTGGCAGAAAATGGTCGGCTATGTCTCGTCAATCACCGTACTATCTTACGGTATTGGCCCTATTGTATTGCTGCAACTAAGAAAATATGTGCCTGATCGTAAACGCCCTTTCCGTTTGGCATGTGCATGGATCGTTGCACCGGTCGCTTTTATCATCTCCAATGCCATTATCATTTGGAGTGGTTATGCTGCAGTTAACTTTATGTTTGTTTTATTGCTGATCATATTTTTTGCCTACACATGCTGGAGTTATATGATTAAAAATATACCTACCTTGCAATTTGGCTGGGCTTATACCTGGTGGGTGATTCCTTATTTTGCCGGCATGTGGGCAATTTCTCATTATGGACCTGCCAACATGGGGGGCAACGGAGCCTTATCGTTTTGGTCAGCAATGATCCTGGTGTCGATACTCAGTTTGTTCATCATGAGCCTGGCAATGAAAAGTGGTTTAACCCGAGAAGATGCTTTAGAAAATATAGAGTTTATCAATTCATTACAAGCTGCTGAGTCTGGCGGATTGAAAGAACCGTAAGTCTTTCAATAACTTGACCCAACAGGCAATGTATAACGAGACATTTGCTGACAAAAACCATTACAATGCTTGCTACCGCTTCGATACGAATTGATCATGCCTTGGTATCACATTGATATTCATTGTCGCCCCGACTCACTTGAAGCTATTGAAGCTTCATTACAAGCGGCTGGTGCCCAGGCTATTATGCTCTACGATGCGCAAGACCAACCACTACTTGAACCCGGACCAGGTGAAACACCACTGTGGGACGATATTAAAGCTACCGGTTTATTTTCAGCAGACATTAACATCAACGCTGTGATGCAGCAATTACAGACCCAATGGCCTGAATACACGATCACTCAAAGCGAATTAGCAGAGCAAAACTGGACCCGCGCCTGGATGGATCACTACCATCCGATGCAGTTTGCCGATAGGCTCTGGATCTGTCCTACCACAATCACACCGCCTGACCCTGATGCTGTCAATGTCATGCTTGACCCTGGCATGGCCTTTGGCACCGGCACCCATCCCACTACAGCAATGTGTTTGCAATGGTTAGGTCAACACAACGTGCAAGGGTGTAATGTAATCGATTATGGCTGTGGTTCTGGAGTGTTGGCCATTGCCGCACTCAAACTGGGTGCTCAACAGGCCCATTGTATCGACAATGACCCACAAGCCTTGATTGCCACTGAGGAAAACGCTATTCGTATCGGCATCGCTAAAGACAGCATCACCTTTACTCTGCCAGAGCTGACGCCACCGGCTGCTGACATTGTTATCGCCAATATCCTTGCCAGCGCGTTGATCAACCTGGCTCCTGCGCTATCACAATTAGTCAAACCTTGTAGACAATTGATTCTATCGGGTATTCTGGCAGACCAGGCAGAATCAGTCATAGCAGCTTATGCTAAACAATTTAGTTTTGAACCATTACAATGCCAGCAAGAATGGGTGTGTTTATCCGCCCGCAAGAGGGCTTAAGATTAGGAGCACAGCATGACTTTCGGCCAATACCCGCAAACACGGTTACGCAGAACCCGTATGCAAGCCTGGACTCGCCGCCTGGTACAAGAACATCATGTGCGGGTTGATGACTTAATTTGGCCGCTGTTTATTCAACAAGGCAAGCAACTGCGCACGCCTATTAGCTCATTGCCCAAAGTAGAACGTCTGAGTATCGATCAAGCAGTGATAGAGGCTCAAGCCGCCTATCAACTTGGCATTCCGGCAGTTGCTCTGTTTCCAGCCACACCAGCAGCGCTCAAAACTGACGATGGCAAAGAAGCACTCAATCCTGACAACCTGATTTGCCAAACCATCAAAGCTATCAAATCAGCTTGCCCTGAACTTGGTATTATTACTGATGTGGCACTTGATCCTTACACCACTCATGGCCAGGACGGTATCATTATCAATGATGAGATCGCTAACGATGCCACGGTTGCCATTCTAATAGAGCAATCCTTGTTACAAGTGGCTGCCGGTGCTGATGTTATCGCTCCATCAGACATGCAAGACGGGCGCATTGGTGCCATTCGCCAGGCCCTAGAAGCACAAGGACATCACAATACCTTAATCCTCTCTTATGCCGCCAAATATGCTTCCAGCTTTTATGGCCCGTTTCGTGATGCCGTCGGCTCTAGCAACAGCCTGGGTAAAAAAGACAAAAAGAGCTACCAGCAAGATCCGGCCAATGC
Source organism: Gammaproteobacteria bacterium (assembly GCA_028282045.1). Lineage (GTDB taxonomy): Bacteria > Pseudomonadota > Gammaproteobacteria > Francisellales > CACEW01 > JANQIS01. Next base: position 1,120 of record JANQIS010000187.1, on the reverse strand, counting down.
CGATGAAGCACTACGCGAAATGGCATTAGATTTGCAAGAAGGCGCTGACATGATTATGGTCAAACCAGGCATGCCTTATTTGGACATTATCCAACGTGTCAGCAGCACATATCGCATCCCAACTTTCGCTTATCAAGTCAGTGGAGAATATGCCATGATGCAAGCGGCTATCGCTAATGGCTGGCTTAGTGAGGCAGTATTACTGGAAAGTTTGCTCGCATTTAAACGTGCCGGCGCTAGCGGCATTTTTACCTATGCTGCTAAATTTATCGCTGAGCAATTAGCCTCAATTTGACCACATCAGGCCACATCATTTTCCTGCCTTTTATTAGAGTCTGTTCTCAATGACGCTCCAGACTAGCCCTGGACATTTCATCCTGTTGTACAGCCATTGATAAATTATATCTAGATTTATTGATTGACACACTTGCAGAGTGTTAAATACTCTGTTATGTTGTCAAAGTACTCTACACTGCTATATTAGGAAACGAAATGAATATTTTACTGAGTTTACCCGCTGTCCAAGGTAATGTCACCTTGGATGATTACCATGGCTGGATTCAATTGCTTAGCGCTGATTTTAATGTCGACCGTAACATCCATACCACACCAGGTCAGGTCAGAGGACGCAACGTTGGCTTACCAAACTGGTCAGAACTGACATTCACGAAAAAGCTCGATGAGGCTTCTCGCTCACTGTTTACCCATGCGTGTAACGGTAAAGTGTATGATCAAGTCAAGCTACATCTATGTACCACTGGCGGCGCTACCGATCCCTATGTCAAACATACCTTAAGTAAGGTCATTGTCGCCCACATGCAAACGATCATGCACGACAACGCCCAACCGCTAGAGCTGGTTCGCTTGAATTTTACTCAAATAGAAACCACCCACATCACCTATGATGCCAGTGGACACCCTCAAGCACCCCATGTAAGCGGCTATGATGTTGAGCGGGCTACGGCGCTTTAGAACGTGGGGGTTACATATAAAAGACTGAAAAAGCGCTATTGGGTCCTTGTCATCATTAGCGCTAGTGGTTTGCTGTATTACGGCTACCACCACTGGAAATACACTCCACGGCCTAACCCACACCCGCAATACTTTATGACCGTCACCG
>JANQIS010000210.1 GCA_028282045.1 Gammaproteobacteria bacterium | reverse complement strand
GACTTCCTGATACCGCCGCCATCTAAAGAAAGTATACGTAAGGTTTCTTCGTCTTTTACCGCAGGCGGGTATTTGCGTTTTTGACTGGTGTTATATATTGCTTCAAATTCGGTATCGCGCACCATAATACCGTCTTGGTCACGATGAAATATCAAATTTCCTGAGGTGATATAATGCTCATCACCAATGTAAGTTAATTTGCCATGGGTGGCGCTATTATAAATTTCTGGCGTATTACTCATAATAAAATCCTAAGCGCTTAAATCGCAGTTGCATCGACATCGCATAGTTCAGATTTTCTTATAATGTGCACAAGTTCAATTTTTATGGCCCTTGCCGAACTGACAAAAAGCTGATAACCGCCTGTATTATCATCAGGTTTGTAAATGCTGTCATTTGAAGCAGTCGTATGAAACTCTACTGTGAAGACATCTGATAGCGATTCGCCTTGATCAAATCCCAAATTAACGATTTTCTTTTGCTTAAAATCTGTTTTAACACTCTCCATAGAAATCGTTAATTCTCTTTCTGAAACATCTTGCTCCAGTGTGTATTTTAAAGTAACCACCCAAGTATGAGGTTGTCCCACCAAACCATTGTCTAATAAAGTAGTAACTGCTTTATTCCAAATGAAATGATCCGCACTGGCACCGACATTGCGTGGCCAGTTAGTATTGGGATAAGGGGAATATATCAAGGACCCCTCACCAAAAGAAAAGCGTTTTTTTTGATTGGCTTCTAAATTTAAAGTGAGGCCACCAGGCGTACTGCTACCTGTGAGGATCACTTGACCTGTTGAGCCCACCGCTTTAATGAGTCTATCCAAGGCTGCTTGTGATTGCGTGACCTGGTCAGACCAGGTATTGAGCGGGGCAGTATATTGTATTTTGGCCGCATCATAATCGTTGAGTGTTGCAACCACTTCGCCTGTCCGACCAAAGACGCTTGAGACAGGGTTAAAGTCATCAGCAACGCTAATTCTGCCCCATTGACTGGTGCTTGTATCAGGTTGATTGCCAGTAGTTGCTGTTTTGGCATAATAAGGTACACCGCTATACACCACGATTGCGCCTTTTTCATAGGAAATGGTGCTGGCCCATTCTAATGATCCACCATATTTGGTGAGATTCTCTGCCAAAAAATACAACCGATAAAAAAGATAGTTCCAAGCATGCCGAGAATAATTTTTATAGCCGCCAGCATCGTATTCCGCGTCCCAACCTTCCGCTAAAGGAAATTCTGGTGGTTGTTTGTCGGCATTGTCTTTGGCAAAAATATCGTTTTCGGTAAAGATGGTATTGTTATCTCGAGACATGGTTGTTACCTATAATGCATTAATAGGGGATGAGGCTGTAGCCGACACATATAAGAATACCTGCTCCTGTTATGGCGACATTGTATCCATTGACTTGAGTGTTGGCGGCTTGCCCAGTGACAGCATATTCAAAATACGGAAATGCGGAACTGTTTTTGGATTCTACGTCCATGATTCTTGCACTCACTTTTCTTAACTCGGACTGGTTTTTAGTTAAAGATAAAACTATACTGCCACCCAAAACACTCCCTTGAGGCGCTCTCCCGCCATATACGCGAATCAATGCACAACCTGTCGCTCCTGTTACAATGTTAAAATTAATCAAGTTTGAAGTGTTGGAAAACCCAGAGAGAATACGATTCGCCCGATTTAATTGATTCATCTTATTCTCAAGGGCGGCAAAGCGATTAATCACATCGGTGGCAAGCTTAGCAACACTGACATTGGCATTCGCAATTTTTGCGGTGGTGACATGCCCATTGGCGATTTTAGGGGTGGTGATATTGCCATCAGCAATTTTGCCTGTCGTAATCGTGCCATCAGGGGTCAGTGCAGTCGATTGAATCTTCCCATTACTCGATACCCATTTGACGGTAGCCGTGTCTTGAAATTTCCCCAATAAATCACCGATCATGACATTATCCAGCGTGGTGTTGGCTTTGTCCTCTAAATTAACCGCTGTATTAATGGTAAGATTATTTTTCGCATCCTTGGTCACAGTAATATTGCCTTGACTGCCATTAATGGCAGCAAATTGGGCTAATTTCCATTCTGTGCCTTTATTAATCACAGGGTCTTTATCGGTGTTTTGAACTTCAGCACGATAGGTTTTATTATCAGAACCGATGGCAACTGCACCTACTTCATAGGTAATGTCTTTGTGCCAAGGCAAGATGCCATAGCGGTTAACGTCGTATCCCATTGAATACAGC
>JANQIS010000159.1 GCA_028282045.1 Gammaproteobacteria bacterium | reverse complement strand
AGGTAGACGGTATCGGCCATTTGGGCATCGGTTTGAATGGTGGCGATATTAGGGTTGACCAACACCACTTTAATGCCTTCTTCTTTTAACGCTTTGATTGCCTGCGAGCCGGAATAGTCAAATTCACCGGCCTGGCTGATTTTGAGGCCGCCAGAACCCAGTAACAGTACTTTTTGAATCGCCTGCGTCATTAAACTTCCTGTAACATGTTATAAAATTTATCAAACAACCAGGCGGTATCAATTGGCCCAGGTGCTGCTTCGGGGTGAAATTGAACCGAAAAATAGGGTTTGCTCTGGTGAGCAATACCTTGTACAGAGGCATCGTTTAAGTTGCGGAATGTGACATGCCAGCCTGGTGGTAAGGTAGATTCTTCAATGGCAAAGCCATGATTTTGTGAAGTGAGATAGCAGCGCTCTGTGTTGGTTTGCAAACAAGGTTGATTCTGTGAGCGATGACCAAAACGCAGCTTGTAGGTCTTGGCACCAATAGCCAGACCCATAATTTGCGAACCCAAACAAATGCCAAACATCGGTTTTTGGGGCTGTTCTGCCATCACCTTTTTGACAATGTTCACCGTCTCCTGGCACATTACTGGATCGCCCGGGCCGTTAGAAATAAACACCCCATCAAAGTCTTCGCCGGTAAAGTCATAATTAAACGGTACACGTTTGATTTTAATAGGCAGCTTTTGTAGTAACCGCCAGATATTTTCTTTCATGCCACAGTCAATGGCGATGACGGTTTTATCGCCGCTGCCCGCTTCAATAATTTGATCACAAGTGACTTGGGGTACCAAATGCTCGCTGTTAATGTCGGGGAAGGCAACCGGTTGATCATGGCCTTGAGGGACAATGGCCCCGGCTACCACGCCTTTATCGCGTAGGCAAATGGTTAAAGCTCGCGTATCAACACCACACAGCAAGGCACAGCCTTGTTCGCGACACCAGGTTACAATGTCAGTTTGGGCTTGTCCACGAGAAAAAAAGACTTCGGCATGGGAGCAGATCATAGCACGGGCTTTGATGCTGGCTGATTCCCATTGTGCCTGTTGAGCAACGCCGTAGTTGCCGATCAATGGATAAGTAAACGTGAGCAATTGGCCACAATAAGACGGGTCGGTTAAGCATTCTACGTAACCCACCATGCCGGTATTGAAGACAACTTCGCCAAAAACCACCTCATCTTGCCAATCTGGCACCATACCCTCAAAGACTTCTCCGGTGGCAAAAACGAGTTGAGCAGGGCGCATAAGTATGGTCTTGGGTTGGACTAGGTGAAAGATAAAGAAGTGCCTGATCACTGTCAACCACCGAGTCACCAAGGAGCACAGAAATATTAAAGTTGTACCGTTCCCTGCTGGGCTGAAATAAGCTTTTAAGCCAGCTCATGTAAAAACCGCAGCGAGCACAATTCGGCTGCCACCGGCTTGCCGCGAATTTCTACTGCACAGGTGGTGGCCTTGGCGGGTACCAAAGCAAAGCCAATAGCGCGTGATAAGGTCGGCGAGAAAGTGCCGCTGGTCATCTCACCATTACCCTGGTCAGTAATAACTTTGTAGTGCGCACGCAATACGCCGCGCTCTTCCAGTACTACGCCACACAGCTTGCGCGCCACACCTTGCTCAAGCTGGGCTTCGAGTGCTGTGCGACCAATAAATTGACGGTTATCTTTCATTGCCACAGTCCAGCGCAGGCCGGCTTCCAATGGTGTGATATTGTCGTCCATATCACTGCCATACAGATTGAATCCGGCTTCCAGGCGCAATGTATCACGCGCGCCCAAACCACAAGGCTTGATACCGGCATCCAGACAGGTCTGCCAAAAAGCGGGTGCTTGATCAGATGGAATCATCATTTCTACGCCGTCTTCACCTGTGTAACCGGTTCGAGCCACAAACCACCCATCGTCTTTAACAAAGTGAAACGGCTTGAGCGTTTCCACGGTTTGATACAGCGCCTTTGGCAAAACTTTGGCCAATAGGTCAATGGCTTTGGGGCCTTGGATGGCAATAATTGCCATATCATAACGCGGCGTTAATGTGACTTTGAAGGCTTTGGCTTGCTCAGTGAGCCAGCTAATGTCTTTATCCCGTGTGCCGGCATTGGTGACCAGGCGGTATTGTGTTGGCGATAAGCGATAGACAAGCAAATCATCAATCACGCCACCTTGTTCATTGAGCATGCAACTATACAGGGCCTTGCCATCGACCAACTTGGCAACATCGTTGGCCAGCACGTATTGTAAAAAGGCGCTGGCCTCTTCTCCGGTCACTTCAGTAGCTAACATGTGCGAGACATCAAATACGCCGGCACTTTGACGCACGCCATGGTGCTCTTCAATTTGTGAACCATAATGAATCGGCATTAAGAAACCGGCAAAATCGACCATTTTAGCGCCGAGTTCCTGATGGGTTGAAGTAAGGCAAGTTGATTGGCTCATGAGGTACTCTAATAATTTTTTTTGATAACATGACAACAAGTTGCGCAACGGTCAATATGCGACAGCCATGTAATAACCTTTGAATTTGACTTTGCCGTACTAAAGCCGACCGTCGATCACGTTTTCAAACAGTTTTGCTGGTGCGAAAAGCGCATTGGATAACTGGCTTTAAGTCATGCATCCATAAAAAAATCAAGAAATATTTTAAATAATCCGGTTGTATTTTATTTTAATCAATGCTAGCGTGATTAACGATCTGATCTAGTTTAATTATGTAAGGAGTGGTTAATGAGTATCTATATGAAAGCCGATGGCATCAGCGGTTCAGTAACCCATTCGGGTTATGAAGGCTGGATTGAATTAGAGCGAGTGTATTTCCCAGGGGTATCCACGGCTGTCAGTCACAGGGTTGGCCAAGGTAAGAACAAGGTCACCGAGTTGCCGACTTTTGAGCCAATCGCTTTGGTGAAAACGGCTGATGCCAGCTCTAATCGCTGGTTTCGTTATGGTGCTTCTACTCAGTTTCTGCCTTCAGTGCAGATTGATTTTTTAAGCTCGGGCAATCCTGCTGAGCTGTATCAGCGCTATGTACTGACTGATGCCATCGTCACTCATTTTAGTGAAACCCAGGGACAGGCGGATCATCGTGCTCAGGAATTTATTACTCTGGCTTACAATGAGATTGAGAAAACCCTTGTGCCCTATGATAGTGCCGGTAATGCTACAGCGCGTGAGATTGTCGGTTATCACTTGGCTGAAGCTAAACTGCTGTAGAGAGGGTTTTAAGCCATGAGCGACTTAATAACCTGCTACGGTTATGTCAGCTACCCGGGTGATAGCTTATTGAATATTACCTGGCGTTTTGCCAAACGCTCAGGGGTAAGTGCCAATCACTATTTATCCTGGCTGCTGATCAACAACCGGAACAATCTATTACACTGTGGCATTAATCCTGCCTATCCTGATCGGATCATTCCCAAGCCGCACGTGATATTGGCCTTAATGCCACCGTTACGCCAGTATCAAGCAATGGCGCATCATCCCTTGCATGCGGATATGGCCCTGGCGATGAGCAATGACAAGCTCGATATGATCAATGGTTATAACTTTCATCGCTTGATCAATGAGTATGAACTCCCACTGATGTCAGCGACGGCACAACTGACCACTGCCCTGCAATGGGTCAGAGCCAAAGCCCGCCAGGAAGCTATTATGGGTGGCGTGGGAATGACATTGATGAGCGCAGCCGATGCACTGAGTGATTATACCAAAGAGCGTGCTGAG
>JANQIS010000142.1 GCA_028282045.1 Gammaproteobacteria bacterium | reverse complement strand
ATAGCGCTATCGATATCTTCCTGCCTATCGTCACGCGCATCGGCTGTAATGTCTATGTAGTCTAACACAGATTGTAGGTAATTGTCACTTTTTGCGTTGCGGATAGTATCTTGCAAGGCATGGATTTCAATTAACTTTTTGAGTAATCGATAAATGCTTTTATCGGAGTGATGCTTGATAAGCATTTGAAACAATGCTGCAAGTCCATGTTTTTGTATTTGTCCATCATCCATCACGGTAAGATCAATTAACTTAAATGGCTGCAGTGATACTTCCTTGGCTAATGCTGGATTATCAAAGCAATCGTAGACATCATTGGAATAAGGGTAGGGTGACTGATCACCGTGATAGAGGCACAAGGGAATAGTCACGGGCAGCTTTTTGTGTCCGGCTTTCAGGTGTGCATCCATAAGCGCTACTTCGTACTGGAGCTTGCGAAATGCCATCAGTGGATGTGGCGCACTTTGATGCTCGATGAGCACGTAAATGTATCCTGAAAGACCATCAACCTTGCATGAGTACACTACATCAGACTGGATCTTGGTAAATTTGGGCGATACAAATTCACCATCGGTTAAGCTTAAGCTATCAAGGTCAATACGCTTTTGAATGTGGGCCGGCAGATGCGCTTTGAGAAAATCCTTTGCAATGGCAATGTCTTTAAGGCTCATCTTAGCCAATAGATCATGTGGGGTATGGACAATAGCAGCCATGGTTATGCTCCAGATGATTTGTTAGGTGGCTTGTCACTAATCAAGCCCTTGCGCACTAAACGTTTGTAGAGTTTGTTAAGTTTAGTGTCATCCAACCTATCAAGACGGGCGATAACCTCAATGCCAAACCGGTTGCGATAAAACACACAATGCTCACCATTACTGCCAATCCCTTTATGGCTAGCCGACATCTGCTTATAAATGATTTTGCTTAATTTACTACTCATGCTCTAAATCCATTAAATTAACGAGGGTTTGCCTCAAAAGGGTAGTCGTCCATATTGATGTACTCCATATTGTCCCGAGCAACCATCACAAAACCTCAATTTTAAGCCGCCTTTCAGCACGCATGCCCTTGGCCTCATCTGCCATCACAAAATCAACCAATAGACACTTGCTATCAACGCCGATCTGCGCATTTTCAAGATCAACACTCACACCATCTTGTGATTTAAAATCCTCAAGGTATTTTCCGATGGATTCAAATAGCACCTTCGTATAGTGCTCATCAATATAATCACCCACATAATAACCTTCAGAGGCAAGCCAGCGCATAATGCTGTTTCTTTCACGATTTTGATTCCAGGTAGAGAATTTGCGGTCAACTTCATCATCCCAGGCAGCGGCAACATTCTTTGCTTTGCGAGCATAATGATCACCAAATCGCTCTTTAAGATAATGATGTACCGAGAGCATAATAGTGGTCTTTGGCAGATTAGTAGATTTAATGGCCTTTAGAATTTCATCTTTACGTTCACCCAGAACTTGCTTATCAGCCGTAACAGGCAGATCTGCTCCATAGCGATTGAGCATTCTAAGTGCCTCAGTAATACACATATTGATAGAGGGCGTGCTCATGTTATAGGTTTTGGCGATATCCTCTGGCATCTGTAAATCAAGCGATGCTTTGAGAATCTCAATGTTTCTTATTTGCGTGGATGACATAGATGCCTTAAGGATTGATCTGTTGAGCATTCTAGCATCAAAACAGTTGCTCACAAAGTTGTTGGGGTATCGTCCGCATGCTGTATTAATGACTACTTGCCTTTGCCACTGCCAAATCTTTTTTCATATAAATATCTTATAAACTCTGGCAAGGGGGTTTTCCATGACTCTTGTTTATGATTGCCAATGCTGCCGAATTTCTTTGGTTTAAACCTAGCTTTTTGGCCATATCGATAACCTCTCTTGAAAGACGATATCTTTTTTTAGCCTCTTGCCAGTGTTTTTCACTATGGGGCATTTGGTAAACTCTCAACTGGTATCAATATTGCTGCAAATCACTTTGGAGCACCCTTGATGTTAAATCAAGAGTAGTATATCTATATGGTTGAAGGGTGTATTCAAAATTCAAAATCACATTGGTCTACCAAATAGGTTATAAAAGAAGCTGTTATAATCAGGCCATTTCAAGCGCCAAGTGGCTGGTCAGTTAAAAACTGATAGATCATAAAGTAAGCAAAATAGGAACAGCCGAGAAAACAGACAGATCTAAAATAATCAGTAAAAGCCATACACCCCTCGTCGCGATGCGACAAAGTGAAGATTTTGCTTCAAACCCAGTAATGGCAAGGGATACAGAGGCACTTAAAAATTTGAAGTTTTAAAAAATTGGCAAAAATTTGTAAGACAAATAATCCAAAGTGTAAGAACACTATATATTACAACAATTATTACGATTTACTTACATATTGACTTACGTTATAATTACATTTGTCTTTCGATGTGCTTACAAAATAAATTTTGAGAGACAATTTATTTACGGTTTAATTGCATTTGTCTTACGCGCTGCAAGACAGATTAATTACACTTTGGTGACAAAATGAATGACAAAAAGAGGTTGTAAAATGTCCACTTCCGTTACTTTCAGAATGCCAAAACCAATGCTTGAATCTGTGGTTGCTATTGAAGAGTCTGAGGATAAATCGCGCACTGCTGTTATCCTGGAATTGATCAATGAAGCACTTAAGTTGCGTCAGTTTAAAGCTGAGCAATCTGAGAATACTGAACAAAAAAACCTAAAGGAGCTCGAGCAAGAATGCGGCACTAAAATCATCATGGAAATGTATGGCTTGATTGGTGATATGTACCGCAGTAGTTTCGATAAGAGCAAATCTAAATTCAAAGATATGGCTGAAACCGCTGAGCAAGCAATTAAGATTAACAGAGAAAAAGTTAATGAGTACATCAACGGTAGGATCGGTAAGAAGTGATTGAGAGCATCCGCTTTGAGACAACCGACAGATATTACCTGGTCGATTGTTATCGTGACATGCTTGATGACATTGTTGTTGTATGCACCTACGGCAGCAAGTACAGTAAATCATCTTATCGTAAGATAATACATGTGGATTCAGTTAATGTGGCTAAAGATACCATTGCTAAGATAGCCAAGGTCCGCTATCGTCACGGCTACGATTTGATTCATGGAGAGCCCTAGTGAAACAAGCATTGAGAATAATCACTAGCATTGCGCTGTTTGCTATCCTGTTGCCGTCACATGCTCTAATGAAGCAAGCAACCGATCGTCCGGTAGAGGGGCAATTTTGCCAGGGTTTCTCCCAGTACGGCATACCTGATCATAAGAAGAAATCTGACATGTATTTATGTCGTGATGGCTATATGGTTGGATATAACTTTCAAACCAAAGAACCTAATTGGGTCATGTATAAACTGACAAGTAAATCGGTATCTCATCGCATTAAACGCGATGATGCTTTTGCACCAGACCCCACTATTCCATTGCAATATCGAGCTCAACTTAGTGATTATGAGCATAGTGGATATGATCGTGGACATTTAGCACCTTATACCGCAATGGACTTTAGCAAAGAATCAGCCAGGCAATCATTTTTCTTAAGAGGGTATCCGGAAAGATAATGCCTCCGGCCTCACCCACGCCAGAGCAGTATTTGATCATAACATGTTCTAATTCATGATGTTCAACAGC
>JANQIS010000141.1 GCA_028282045.1 Gammaproteobacteria bacterium | reverse complement strand
GGTCGGTACCACCCAGTTCGATATCGGCATGCATTGCCACTGAATCATAGCCTTGCACCAGCGGATATAAGAACTCATGAATTGCTATAGGCTGGCCGCTTTGATAACGCTTGGAAAAATCATCGCGCTCTAGCATCCGTGCCACAGTTGACTTAGCCGCTAAACGAATCAGGTCTGCTGCTGACTGTTGGCCCATCCAGGCTGAATTGAACATTACCTCGGTTTTACTCGGATCAAGAACTTTAAAAACCTGGCGCTCATAAGTCTTAGCATTCTCAGCCACTTCTTGCGGTGTCAATGGCTTGCGAGTAATGTTCTTACCGGTTGGGTCACCAATCAACCCAGTGAAGTCACCAATCAAAAACATCACATGATGCCCCAAATCTTGCAACTGACGCATCTTAGTGAGCAACACGGTATGCCCCAAATGTAAATCAGGCGCCGTAGGGTCAAAACCGGCTTTAACACGCAGTGGCCTGCCTAACTTCAGGCGCTCTATTAATAAATCTTCGAGTATAACTTCTGTTGTACCACGCTTAATGATTTCCAGTGCCTTATGCCAATCACTCATCTGTCTCTTCCTCATCTGCATCTGCAACAGAGAACGATGAACCACAACCACAAGTTGTTTTGGCATTAGGATTACGGATGACGAACTGAGAGCCGTTTACATCTTCCTTGTAATCAATCTCAGCGCCTACCAGATACTGGAAACTCATTGGGTCAATTAACAAGGTCACGCCATCTTTAACAATTTGCGTATCATCCTGTTCTGCCGCTTCATCGAAAGTGAAGCCATACTGAAATCCTGAACAGCCTCCGCCAGTAATAAACGCTCTTAACTTGAGACTCGGGTTACCCTCTTCATCAATCAATGATTTGACTTTTGCTGCTGCTGCTGCAGTAAAGTGAACCGGCGTGGCTTTTTGCACGTCACTCAATTTTATCTCGACCCTGTTTTATAAAACATTGCATTATAACGCGTTTATGCTCAAGAATCAGCATCACTTCGCACCAGCCGCTGATAAAGTATTTTCTTAGACACACCGGTTACCTCTGAAACAACATGGGCTGCGCGCTTGGGCGGCAACTCTTTTTGTAACAATGCCAGTAGTCTATCAGCAACAATATCAATTGTGGCACCTATCTCTGACTGCTCAGATGGCCCAACAATCAAAACAAACTCGCCTTTAAGACGCTCTGGCACCGCCAGCAACCACTGCAACACCTCCTCAGGCTTGCCTTTCTTAGATTGCTCAAACTGCTTGGTCAGTTCTTTAGCCAAAAAAATCTCTCTATCTGGCACCAGTTCAACCAACAATGTCAGGGTTTCTTTGATACGATGCACAGATTCATAATAAATTGTTGTTACCATATTGTGCAGTCTAGCTGTCAATACTTTTTGTCTGGCTTGCTTCTTATGCGGCAGAAAGCCAGCAAACTGAAACTCATGACACGCCAACCCACTGACTGATAACGCAGCGATCACAGCGCAACACCCTGGCACCGCCAACACGTCAAATCCTGCTTGACGCGCAGCCAACACTAAACGATAACCCGGATCACTGATAAGCGGCGTGCCGGCATCACTAATCAACGCAACAGACGCTCCTGCCGCCAGCAAATCACAAAGTTCTGCAACACGCTCTTGCTCATTATGCTCATGGCAAGATTTAAGCTTTGTTTCAACACCTATTTTATCTAACAACATTTTAGAGTGACGCGTGTCCTCGCAAAACACCACACTAACCTGCTGCAATGTTTTCACTGCACGGACAGAGATATCCTCTAAATTACCAATTGGCGTCGCCACGATATACAGCGCTGACATGATTGATTTGCGACCATAATAAATGTCATGATGGTCATTACTATAACATAATTACCGTAGCACAATGAGCAGGAAGCTCGGCCACCGCAAGGAAATAGAAGCAAAGCATTTTTTATGCCGCCAGGGCATGAAGTGCATCACCCAAAACTACCACTGCAAACTGGGTGAGATTGACCTCATTATGCGCCAGGGAAATGTAATTATTTTTGTGGAAGTCAAATACCGGCGCAATACTGTATACGGCAGCAGCCAAGAGATGGTGAGTAGCGCCAAACAAAGAAAACTTGTAAAAACCGCCTGGCACTTCTTACAGGCTCAC
>JANQIS010000094.1 GCA_028282045.1 Gammaproteobacteria bacterium | reverse complement strand
AGCAATGCCCACGGCGATAGCAAGAATATTCTTCACCGCGCCACCGATTTGTGCGCCGATAATATCTTCTGTCAGATAGGTGCGAAAATGTGGTGTGTTGATGATCGGTTGCAGTTGTTCGCCAAGGGTGCGGTCACTGACAGCCAGTACCACAGCAGTCGGGTGCCGGTCAGCCACTTCTGTGGCAAAGCTTGGGCCGGTTAGAATAGCCAGTGGCCGATCGTTGCCAAGGATTTTTGTAGCGATGTCGCAGAGGAACTGTCCACTATCGTGGTCTAACCCTTTAGTTGCCCAAAGTAAAGGTTGCTTTGGGCGTAAATGGGGTTTGAGTTGGTGCAATACTGAAGCAAAAGCGCTACTGGGCACCACGACCAGGGTATGCTCGTAACGCTCACAGTCACTCAGATTATCCTCAATGGTGATGGTGTCAGGAAAAGGCCGGTCAGGTAAGAAAGTGTTATTAGCCCGTTCGCGACGCATTTGTTCGCGATGTATTGCTTCGTGGCTCCATAAGCCGACCTGGTGGCCGCTCTCACCGAGCATAAGAGCTAATGCTGTACCCCAGGCGCCGGCGCCGACAACAAAAAATGATACCGCCATAGGTGAGACTTAAGCGTTAGTGCCACCGCCGGTTTGTTGCTGCATCTGTTGTTCATATAGCATATCAAAGTTGATGGGTGCTAATGATAATTGTGGGAAGCCGCCACGGGTAACCACGTCAGAAATTGTTTCGCGTAAGTAAGGGTACAAGACGTTAGGGCAATAAGCGCCCAATGCTTGGCGCAATTGCTCATCAGAAACATTGGAAATTTCAAAAATCCCCGCTTGTTGCACTTCAGTGACAAATGCCGGCTTGTCTTTGGTGTTGACAGTGCACTTGATAGAAAGGATTACTTCATGAGTATTAGTCTCTTCCAGTGGTTTAGCTTCGGTGTGGATTTCAATATTGAGTTCAGGGGTCCATTCAGTTTGGAACGCTTTGGCGCCATCTGGAATTTGGAATGATACGTCTTTGATGTAGATTTTATGAATCTGAAATTGTGGTTCATTAGATTCGGTTTGCGTTGGTGCGGTATTTGTTTCAGCCATGATTTGGGTCCTTAATTTTAGTTAGTTATTAGGCGGTGTCGTTAAAGTCATTACTGTTCACTTCTGTCGAGACTTTAGGGGCGTTGCCTAGATAAAATTGCATCGAGCTTACCATTAGCATCCAGTGTGTGCAAATCATCGCAACCACCAATAGCCTCACCATTAATAAAAATCTGTGGAACGGTTCTGCGTCCGGAGCGCGCCATCATTTCTTCGCGACGTGCAGTATCACGCTCAACGTCAATTTCTTGATAGGTCACGCCTTTGCGATCCAGTAGTGCCTTGGCGCGCTGGCAGTAAGGACAGTAAGAGGTGGTATAAATTTCAATGGATGTCATGGGTTATTCCGTGGTTGTCGGCAGCTTTTCTTTACGCCAGGCTTGCATGCCGCCAGCTAAGCTATGTGCTTGACTGAAGCCTTGTTTTTGTAAGAAAGCTGCTACTTTTTGTGCGGTTAAGCCGCGTTCACAGATCACTACAATGGGGGCCGACTTATGTTTTTTCAAGACTTCAGGGTTCTTAATGATTTGAGCACGATCAAAGCGCTGTGCTTTGGCAATATGGCCTTGCTCAAAAGCGCTTTTATCACGTAAGTCCAGGATCAGACTTTTTTTGCGGTTCATTACTTCGATGGTGCGGTTAGTGGGTAAGGCAAAACGGTTTTGCGCAAACAAGGTTTCAAACACCATGGTGGCGACAATCAATATAATCAGTAAGCCAAATAAGGGCCAGTTAGCTGCAAAAAAGGCGCTTAATGTCATAAAGTAGAGCTTCTCAAATCAAAGTTGGCGCTTATAGTAGCATGCCGATCACGTGGGCACAATTTGGATGCGCAACGCATGTACTTCGCTTGGGATTAAATCGTCCACAGCCTGATAAACTAAACGGTGTGCTGCAATGCGGCTTAAGCCATTGAGATGTTTGGATTGGATAATAACTGCGAAGTGTCCGGCACCACTTTGGGCGCCGGCGTGACCCTGATGTAAGTGGCTTTCATCAATAACTTCTAGCCGGTCAGGTGATAAAGCTTGTTCTAAGCGGGTTTGTAGTAGCGTGACGCGCGAGATGTTATCCATGATGATGTTTAAGGTGCTTGTAGAGGTAAATTGACTGAATAATAATAAACACCAAGGTCAAGCCTAGCATTCCGAAGACCTTAAAGTTGACCCATGTCGCTGTAGAGTAATGATAGGCGATGTAGATGTTGATAAAGCCGATAACCATAAAATAGAGTGCCCACATCAGGTTAAGGCGCTGCCAAGCGTGTGCGGGTAGGTCAATGGATTGATGTTTGCCATGTTTATCAGTGCTGCTTTCAAATAAAAATTGTATAGCAGTTTTCTTGCCGATCCATTGGGTTGCCAGGAAAGCGCAGCCAAATAACCAGTTTACGATGGATACTTTCCACTTCAGATACATAGCATCATGCAAAATGATAGTGATGCCGCCAAAGATCAGTACCAGTACAAACGTGATCACATGCATGGTTTCAACCCGACGATGGCGTAACCACAAATAACCGATTTGAATTGCGCTGGCGATAATTAATATACCAGTGGCTACATAAATTCCGGCCAATTTATAAGCGATGAAGAAAACCAATAATGGGAAAAAATCATATAATAGTTTCATAGGGTCGTGTTGTTCGTGCGTGACTGGTAAACTCGGGTATAATAAACAGGGTGCGATGAAAAAGCGAATGGTTATGAGTGATTATATTGAGCTGCACGCGGTTAATCCGGATGTGTGCCAGGTTGAAATGATTTGTGAGGGCCTGCGCAGTGCTGCTGTGATTGCTTATCCCACCGACTCTGGTTATGCCTTGGGTTGTGCAATTGGGATGTGTCAGCCGTTGGATCGCATTAAGCGTATTCGTGATTTAGATGATGAGCATAATTTTACTTTGATTTGCCGTGATTTGGCTGAGATTACTCAGTATGCCAAGGTGGATAATTCAGCCCATCGCATTTTAAGAAAGTGTACGCCAGGCGGGTATACTTTTATTTTGCCGGCGACGCATCGCGTGCCTAAACTGGTACAGGCTAACCGTAAAACCATTGGTGTGCGTATTCCGGATCATCAAATTGCTTTGGCGATTGCCGAGCAGTTGGGTCAGCCGCTTATTAGCACCACATTAATCATGCCAGGGTGTATGGATCCGATTATTTATCCAGAAGATGTGAGTGATCAAGTTGGCAGTTTGGTTGATATTGTCATTGATGGCGGTTATTGCGGTTTTGAACCGACAACGGTGGTTGACTTAGCTGAAGGTAAGCCCCAAGTGCGGCGCCAGGGTAGTGGTGATGTGGGAATTTTTCTTTAACGGGTAGGGTTTTGGTATGTCAACGGTAGGTGAGCGACTACAAAAAGTATTGGCTCAAATGGGGTATGCTTCACGCCGTCAGGTTGAGCTGTGGATTGAAGCCGGCCGAATTCAGGTAAATG
>JANQIS010000081.1 GCA_028282045.1 Gammaproteobacteria bacterium | reverse complement strand
CTGGCGTTTTTTATCCATCGCCTAACCTCAAGCGCTGACCCAACGCAAATCCCCGCTCAAGAACAACCTTTGCTCAACCCCGCACCGCAATATTTCATGACCCTGCAAGGGCATATCGACCCGGCACTCAAGCACACGATACAACTCACCTGGTTAGCAACCTACTATACCTTCAACCCCCAGTGCAATGTCGAAGTGAACCAACTGGAAGGTGTTGATAGCCCTCTGATTATTTATCATTACCTCCCAGTAAAGCCTGATGCAAAAGGCAATTACCAGTTAAAAATACCGCTGGATAAGTATATGCCAGGTTATTGTCAGTGGGCTATTGTTAGTATTGCTTATCATTATCGCTATAAACAATCTGTTTATAATGAAGATGCCTCAACCGGAGTTAGCTTCAGCTCAAAACAACAGCTCGAAAATATTTTACCAAAAGATGATCGGCCCGTTTTAATTTATGAAGCAAAACCACTCAACCAAACTTGGGTTTGTGGCGCTAAAAAATGTCATTTAACCTCAGATAGTACCATCTATATTCCATACACTCTTCCTGACAATAGAGGCCATTACTTAATTAATGTCAATTTTAACAAGGAGTGATTTCATGACTACTGTTTTAGAGCATGCTGTTTTATCCCAACATACCTATACACCTTTCGATATAGACTGCATTACCCACAACTAATAGTTCAAACACACGTACTTTACGTTAATGAATTCATCAATACCATATTTAGAGCCTTCACGGCCAAAGCCTGACTGCTTCACGCCACCAAAGGGTGTAGCTTCATTGGAAAAAACACCTTCATTAAAGCAAACCATACCAAACTCCAACGCCTCACTGATACGCCAAACTCGTGCCAGATCACGGGTAAACGCATAAGAGGCCAGGCCATACGGTGTGTTATTGGCCATTGTCATGGCTTGATCTTCAGTATCAAAAGGCACAATTGAAATTACTGGGCCGAAAATCTCTTCTTGATGGATCGCCGCGCTCGCAGGTGCATCCATGATCACAGTAGGCTCAAAACACCAGGCACCGGCTGGGGTAGCACTACCACCACTGAGGACTCGTGCACCCTGTTGGCGGGCATCTTCTACTAAGCGTTTGACTTTATCAAACCCCGCCTGACTGATCAGTGGCCCCAACTGCACATCCGGCTGCATACCATCGCCGACTTTTAATTGTTCCACAGCCTGCACTACCTGCTTTACAAATTGTTGATAAACCCCCGCCTGCACCAAAATACGGTTAGCGCACACGCATGTCTGACCGGTATTGCGGAACTTAGAAGCCAAAAGGGCATCAATGGCCACGTTGATATCAGCATCATCAAACACTATAAACGGGGCATTACCACCGAGCTCCAGCGACAGTTTTTTGACCGTATCGGCACACTGGCGCATTAATAACTTACCGACCTTAGTAGAGCCAGTAAATGAGAGTTTTTTTACCAACGGGCTATCACAGAGACGCTGACCGATTTGTTGCGCATCACCGGTCACCACATTAATTAGCCCTGGGGGCATCTCTGCCTGTTGTGCCAATGCCGCTAATGCCAAGGCACAGAAAGGAGTCAGCTCAGCAGGCTTGATCACTACGGCACAACCTGCCGCTAAGGCGGGGGCACATTTGCGTGTAATCATTGCCAACGGGAAATTCCACGGTGTAATTGCTGCCACCACCCCAATCGGTTGTTTGAGCACCAGCAATTTTTGGTTATGTTTATTAGCCGGAATAATATCACCGTAAAGGCGTTTCGTTTCTTCGGCAAACCATTGCACAAAACTAGCGCCGTACTGCACCTCGGCGCGTGCCTCACTCAAAGGCTTGCCGCACTCCAAAGTGATCAACTCTGCTAACGAGTCCATATGCTTAAGAATCAATTCGTACCAGCGATATAACAGGGCACTCCGTTCTCTGGCCGGCTTGCAGGCCCATTTTTTCATAGCATCGTCAGCCGCGGTAATCGCCCGCTGTGTCTCATCAACACCGCACAGCGGCACCACGCCCAATTGCTGTTGATTAAACGGGTTATACACCGCCAGGGTCTGGCCTTGATCAGCATCACACCATTGGCCATTAATAAAACATTGTTGACGCAATAAATCCGATTGTAAGACAGACATGTCAGCCCCATGAAAAACAATGAACACGCATAAAGTTTAGCGATTATTGTTGGTTACTGCATGTCAGCGTACAAGGTATAGTCGATTGCCTCACAGAGTCCCGGTATCGTTAATCACTAAACACAATGTCTAATTCCCGCGCGGCCTTAACATCATCCAATCGACGGCAGGGTAGAGTATGGGGTGCTGTTTTCAATGACTCAGGATCATTGATCATACGGTCACGAATTGACTCCATCGCCATAACAAAATGATCCAGTTCGCGTTTACACTCCGTTTCTGTCGGCTCAATTAACAAGCATTCCGGCACCAATAAAGGAAAGTACATCGTCGGTGCATGGATACCATAATCCAATAACGCTTTGGCCACATCCAACGCGCTGATACCATATTGCTTCTGTTCCGGCGCTAGAGTAATGATAAATTCATGCGTGGCGCGGCGCTCAGGGTAGGCCAGGGTGTAACCAATTTCCTGTAACCGTACCATAAGATAATTGGCATTGAGCGTTGCAATTTCTGAAGCGCGCACCAGGCCATCACGCCCTAAGAAACGCGCATAGGCATAGGCACGCAACAAGATACCGGCATTACCAGCAAAACCTGACAAGCGGCCAATAGTTGTGGGTAACTGTGTTTCCTCAACCCATTCATAACGACCTTGTTCACAACGCACAAATGGTACTGGCAGATAGGCCAGCAAACGCTCAGCCACTGCCACAGGACCGGCACCTGGGCCACCACCACCGTGAGGTGTGGCAAAGGTTTTATGCAGGTTCATATGCAGCACATCAAAGCCCATGTCACCCGGGCGCGCTTTGCCCATAATGGCATTGAGATTAGCGCCATCATAATACAACAGGCCACCGGCTTCATGGACTAAGCGAGCAATCTCCTCAATCTTACGCTCAAATACACCAATGGTGGACGGGTTGGTCAACATAATACCGGCAATATGCCCGCCTAAATGT
The DNA here is from genome assembly GCA_028282045.1 of Gammaproteobacteria bacterium. Taxonomy (GTDB): domain Bacteria; phylum Pseudomonadota; class Gammaproteobacteria; order Francisellales; family CACEW01; genus JANQIS01. The sequence continues at coordinate 3,800 of JANQIS010000081.1, read as the reverse complement.
GCTTTCAAGTCAGCAATATCAATATCACCGTTATCAGCCGTTTTAATTTCCTGCACTTTATAGCCGCACATCACAGCAGAAGCAGGATTGGTACCATGGGCCGCATCAGGCACCAAAATAGTATTACGCGCCATATCACCACGCGCCTGATGATAGGCCTTGATCATCGCAACACCGGCAAGCTCACCCTGCGCGCCGGCCATCGGTGCCAAGGATATGCCTTTCATACCGGTTAAATCCATCAAATAGCGTTGTAGATCGTACAAACAAGACAGTAACCCCTGGCTATTGTCTAAGTGTGCATGCGGATGGCGTGCTAAGAAACCAGGCAATGAAGCCAGCCGATGCGCCCCTCGCGGGTTGTACTTCATCGTGCAAGAACCCAGTGGGTAGAAATTAGTGTCGATGCCAAAGTTTTTCTGTGATAGCTGCGTGTAATGACGCACCACTTCTAATTCAGAAGCCTCCGGCAGCTTTGGCTTATCTTGACGCAGCAAGGCTTGATCGATAGTGCTGGGGGCCGGTTGTGGCTCCGGAGCCTGAGCAGTAGCGAAACAACCATGATGAGATTTTTCAAAAATGAGCATGCTACCTCCTTTTATGCTTCAGCTAATGCAGGTTGTCTGGCGTATTGCTGCACGGATTCAGACAAGGCAGCAACCAAACGTTGGTGATCTTCCAGTGTATGTACCTCGGTACTGCAAATCAATAAACCTTGTTTCAGTGGGGCAAAATGACGGCTAACATCAAAGCCGGCTTGAATATTTTGTCGTGCCAAGTGATCTAATACCGGTTGCACCGCGCAGGGCAGTTGCAATACAAACTCATGGAAGAATGGCTGTTGGTTGAGGATTGTAGTACCGGCAATACTTTGGCAGGCATGTGCCAGTGCCTGGGCATTGTGATGGCAAGCTAAAGCAACCCGCTTTAAGCCTTCAGGCCCAAGCAAGCTCATATAAATGGTTGCTGCGCTCACCAACAAACCTTGGTTGGTGCAAATATTGGAAGTCGCTTTAGAACGGCGAATATGCTGCTCACGCGCCTGCAGGGTCAAACAAAAACCCAGCCGGCCATCAGCATCTTGTGTGCGTCCGACAATGCGCCCTGGCAGTTGGCGCATCAGTGGTTGTTGACAGCACATAAAACCAAAGTATGGCCCGCCAGAGGCCAGCGGCACCCCGAGCGGTTGGCCTTCACCGCAGGCAATATCAGCGCCTTGTTTGCCCCATTGGCCAGGAGGTGTGAGTAACGCCATTGCTGTCGGATTGACCAAGCCAATCACCAGCGCACCGTGTGCATGCGCCCAATCGGTGAGCTTATTAACCTCTTGCAAATTACCCAAAAACGTAGGCTGGGAGATTACCACAGCAGTGATATCATTGCCTTCAAATTGGCTCAAATCAACATTTTGCGCATCGACGTTACAAGCTTGTACTAACACACCTTGATGGTGCGTGATGGACTGTACCGTTTTAAGGTAATTAGGGGCAATTGCGCCTAAAATCAAAACACGCTTACTTTTAGATTTACGATTGGCTCGCACGGCCATTAGCACTGCTTCGGCCAGACTAGATGCACCATCATACAACGACGCATTAGAAACTGGCATACCCATTAAACTGGCCATCATAGTCTGATATTCGTAAATCAACTGCAAGCCACCTTGACTGGCCTCAGCTTGATACGGGGTGTAGGCCGTCATAATCTCACCGCGACTGACAATATCCCATACAGCGGCAGGAATGTGATGCTCATAGGCACCTGCACCGATAAAGTTGAGCTGCCCAGCATCACGTGCTGCACGCTCGGTCATGTCTCTTGTCAAAGCCGCTTCATTTAAATGTACGGGAATCTGCGCTAATGATTGCGCACGTACTGCAGCAGGAATCTCATCAAACAGTTGCTCTACATCGTCAACACCGATAACAGACAACATAGCACCAATATCATCAGGACTATGAGGGATAAACGCCATAATACACACCAAGTCATATCAAACGCGACATTATACCCAATTACTTAGTGAGGCCATAGAGTAGATCAACAGGTTTTCAATAACCACCTTGCTATCATCCACTGTGTTATGCCGCCAAGCAGTTTGGCGGCGTTAGGTTAAGGCAATAACGGATTCAGTAACTTAAGCTTAACAATGCCTCACAGAGCCATTTTTATTCTTCAATCTCACCAGCATAGTCCTGTGCACTCAGCAGCGCCTCAACCTCATCAGGGTCATCGAGCTTTACCTTAAACAGCCAGCCATCATTATAAGGATCGCTGTTAACCAAATCTGGTGCATTTTCTAAATCACTATTGACTTCAATAACCGTACCGGAAACCGGGCTGTAAACATCAGAAGCCGCTTTAACCGATTCCACCACACCGGCTTCATCACCGGCAGCAACTCTCTGACCAACTTCCGGCACTTCAACATAAACTAAATCGCCCAGTAGTGCTTGCGCATGGTCAGAAATACCGACAGTGGCAATATCAGCTTCAACTCTGGCCCACTCATGGGTATCGGCATAATAGCATTCTTGATCAATTTGGCTCATGGCATGCTTCCTTCTTATTGATGCTTAGACAAGGAATTTTGCACAAGTGTCAGGTTGTGGCAAGAGCGTACTTAAAATTAATGAGCCAAAGTCCATACTTGGTAGACGATAACCACATAAGCTGCTACAGCAATACCCGGACCAAAAGAGATCAATTGACCTTTTCGGTAACGCCCTACTGATATCAGCAAACCAACAACAACCAATGACAAAATGCTACCTAAAAGCAACATCGGTCCCAGCGCATGCCAGCCAAGCCAGGCACCCACAGCGGCAAGAAACCTGGCATCACCTGGCCCCAGGCTTTCCTGATCCGTCCACCATTTGAATACCCAGTAAATCACTGACAAGGTCACATAGCCCACAATAACACCGAGCACCGCACCACTAATAGTGGTGAAATGACCGAACAAATTGAAGAATAAACCAAACCACAATAAAGCGTTGGTTAAATGCGTCGGCAAGCAAAACGTCTTAAAATCAATCCAGGTCAGGCTAACCAGATACGTAACCAGAACCACACCGGCAATCCAGGTCCACCCCCATCCCATCAGCCAATACAAAATAATATCGAGCACCAGGCACACACTGACTAACCAATCCTGCGGTATGGATATTGCAGGCATATCCATTGACTCGTGAGCACGCATGCTCATCCCAACACACCAACGGCCAGCCAGGTAGCTAATAATCAAAGCAAAAAGAAACTGCAGCATACTTATCAATTTTAAAAGGCATATGCATAAGTTTAGCAAAAAAAGTGAAACATCGCGGCTGCTCGCATAACAGCCTGCCGTCAGCAGACAGGAGTTGAAGCGGATGCTGACGCGCTACTACTATCTAACTCATGCACTTCTGTAGCTGATAAACCTGTGCGCATTGCTTGCGGCACTGCTGCTCTTGATGCATGGGCAGCCTGGAAAGGGCAACTACTCGGTCTCGCAGCAGCGGATGCCGCTGCTGATGATGTATCATGCGTTGTAACAGATGCCGCAGCGGCGGCAGAAGCCCTCGTTGGGCTTTCAGCAAAACTAGCTGTACCAAATAGCCGTTGTTTTACGGTATCAAAATCAGCATGCGGATCACTTGCTAATGCCCGAGCCAGCAGGGCATCACGGTGGATTTGTTCCGCGCGGCTTATTTCCTCAACTGTATTATTGCCAACATCGTATCTCACACTATCCTCAGCATTTTGCGGTGCTGGCATGGTCAAATCTTTATTAGCTGCAATTTTTTGAATACACCAAT
>JANQIS010000070.1 GCA_028282045.1 Gammaproteobacteria bacterium | reverse complement strand
AATTTACTGGTATTAAACAGGATTAAGCAACCAAATGAGCGGTTATATTACTTATCGGCGACTAAAGAACAAGCCTGGACACGTGATACACTGAGAGATCAAATCAACTCTAACGCCTATAAACGCCACCAATTGTCAAATAAACAACATAACTTTGAGGCTACTTTGCCCAAGCAGCTTGCGGAACAAGCGGACGAGTCAATGAAAGACGTGTACATGTTCGATATGTTGGGCATTGCAGAACCCATTATCGAAACTGAAATTGAGCGCCGCATGGTCGAAAAGATCAAAGATGTCATATTGGAGCTGGGATACGGTTTTAGCTTTATCGGTAATCAACACCGTATCGTGACGCCAGATTCAGAATACTTTATCGATTTGCTGTTTTACCATCGAAAATTGCAATCACTTGTCGCGGTGGAGCTCAAGAGAACGCGCTTTAAACCTGAACATGCCGGCAAAATGAACTTTTATCTGAACTTGTTGGATGAATTTGTTAAAGAACCACACGAAAACCCCTCTATCGGGATTATCCTATGCGGCGAGCATAGTCATTTTGACGTCGAATACGCCTTAAGGGGCATTGATAAACCCGTCGGTGTTGCAGGTTATCAGCTCACACGTGATGTGCCAGAACAATTGAAAAACGCATTGCCTGATGCCAATCAGTTAGAAGAAAAAATTCAATTTGAGCTGGGGCTGGACAAGCCAAATAATCCAGGGAAGCAAAATAATGAGGACAATTAAGCCTATGCAAAAACCTGTCACTTTGACATCAGATGAATTGAAACAGCTCGCTGCTTTTTTTTGAAACCACAGGGATAACATTGACTTACGCACATGGTTATTTAGCCGGCGTGATTTCATCACCCGAGCTTATTATGCCAAGCGTTTGGCTAGAAGGCCTCTATCAAAAACAGCCTACCTTCGATAACCTTGAGCAAGCGCAGCAGTCTATGAATTTAATCATGAAGCTGAATAACCACATCGCTGATCAGTTTTTTAATGGGCGATTTAACCCATTGTACTGGGATATAGAGCAACAAAAAAAGAGCAAAACAGTAACAAGTAATCTCGCCAAGGACTGGTGTAGTGGCTATGCAGATGCATTGGATTTTTATATTGAAGACTATGCGGATGAAAGCAACCTCATGGGCATTATGCCAATTTTGTTGCTTGCAGGACGCTTAAAGCCAAATCAGGATAATTTGAATCACGATCAGGAGCAATTTTTCATTGAATTGAACGAAAATGCAGGTGATTTTGTCGAAAAGTTATCAGAGATTGCTCAGGATCTGCACAACATGTGGTTTGAGCTTAGAATGTCCAACCAAAAAGATCAGCAACATGACCATAGTAATGTCATCCCTCTCAGGAAAAATGGACATTGGGTCGGCAGGAATGAACTGTGTCCTTGCGGTAGCGGTAAAAAATACAAGAAATGTTGTTTGATAAATTGAGAGGTGGCGTAATATGGATTACACAGCATTGCTTGCAGAGCTAAATAAGGCGAGCACTTTTGATCTCTTCAGGGTCTATGCGGCAATTGATAAAGAACTCGACCAACCTGCAAGGATTGCAGCAATTAAAGCAACGCTTCATATAGGGATAAAGCTTAGTTATTTTCATCTTGCTGATAATAGGCTAATCAATGCGACTTTACTTGAGATGAGGCGAAAAACAGCGGTTGTCTTAGACCATGAGCAGAACGATGGGATGCTGTCTTCTGAAGATTATATTGAGGCTCCAAAGTGAAATAGTTTTTTGATATGACTTGTCTCAAACAATTTTCGGGTAATGGGAAGGCTTTAGCTGCCTTAATGAAAACGAGGATTTTTCTGGTGATTTAGTTTAAGCGTCGCCGATAAAATCACTAATGTGGGCCCACTAAATCGGATAAATGCGGGTCGGTGTGATTATGAATTCGGTTCGATACAGTTAACAAATCCTCCAGTCGGCTCATTTAAAATTTATTCTCCGTAACTTATCTCAGCCACTTTTTTGAAAATCATGCTCATGGCAACGCTTGAAATTGTCGCACCAATAACCACTACCCATCCTGGCGGGCCTTCAACAGTACCAATAACCAACTTAACGCCTAAAGCACCGCCACCAAACCCGGCCAGCTCTTCAACCAACTCCCGCTGCCAATCACCGCCGTGCTGATAGCTTTAAAGGCATCGCTGCCCAAAAGCATCACTGTGGCCAGGCACCGGTTTGTAGAAAAATAATTGCACCGACAATCGCCCACAGAAGCGAAAAAAACAGCATGATGGCGCTACTGCAGACACAAATGTAACTATAAATTTTTTCAAACAAGTTAGTATTCGTCTGAAAATCATAGCCCTGAAAGGTGTATTTAAAATAACGATGCTGCGTGCTACGATTCTTAAATACTATGGCAAACATATAACTCAATATTCGACATTGGATGCTAATACCAGGTACACCAAGGTCAGCAACATTGGGTCGGCTTTTAAATATCCGGTCAAAGCGCCAGAACAGCGGTATGCCAATTATAATCATGATAACAGCCAAAAACCCAAAGCCACCGCCAATAAACCCAAATACGTAAAATAGCGTAGTCAATAACCCCACCCTACTATCACATGCTCATGATTTCATTTGCTATCCATTTAAAGGCACCACCTACTACAATATTGGCTCCCATGGCACTAATAATCACCACCCATCCTGGTGGGCCTTCAGCAAGTTCAATAACAGCCGATGAAGCAATCGACCCTCCACCAAGCCCGGCCAGCTCTTCAACCAACTCCCGCTGCCAATCACCGCCGTGCTGATAGGTCTCATAAGTGTCTGCACCAATAAAGCCTAAATCTACCACTACCAGACTTCGGCCAACCCATTTGGCTACCCTGGCTATATGCGCCACTGAGCGGATGACTTCAATCTCAATGTCATGACTGCCATCACCAGGCGGGTGCTCTGCCATATCAACCAATGATTCTAAGTGGCTGATAAAACGTATCTGCGCCTTAGCGCTGTTATATTTGACCAAAGCTTTAATCTCTCGCTCAAATTGTTCATTAAGCTCTCTATGAGCCTCAATCAGCATTGCCTTGGCCTGCGCTTTGAGTACATCAGGGGCTTGCAAATACGCTTTGAGCTTCGCCTCAACCTCCTGCATTTTTCCTACCAGCTTCTCAGCACGCTC
>JANQIS010000048.1 GCA_028282045.1 Gammaproteobacteria bacterium | reverse complement strand
AAAAACGCGTTGTACCGAGCTGTTTGGCTTTTTTAGCCTCACCAAGGACTAATTGCTTATCGAGTAATTTGTGTTTGTTAATATCAGTTTTGTAATGCCCGCTTTGAGAGCAATATTTACAGTCTTCCGGACAGGCGCCGGTTTTGATACTGAGAATTTTGCAGGTTTGCACCTGATTGGGGTTAAAATGTGTTTTATGTACCTGATGGGCCTGATCCAACAGGTCATTAAATGGCAGTTCAAACAGGGCGGTGATGGCCTGGCGCGACCAGCGTTCAATGGACATGTTGCGTGTCTCGATTGAGTGAAAGGTTTAATGATGTTATGGTCTATATCTGAATTGTCAACAAAGTGTATTTTATGAGTTTACTATTTGATAGTCTATTGGTGCAGCGTGACCTTAACCATAATTGGCATCCCTGTTCACAAATGAAAGACTATGAGCGCTTTTTACCAGTGGTAATTGAGCGTGCCCAGGGTAGTTGGTTGTATCGTGACACTGGAGAGCGCATCCTGGATGCTATATCGAGCTGGTGGTGTAAATCATTGGGCCATGGCCACCCCAGATTGCGTGAGGCGTTACAACAACAGATGGCGCGCTTTGAACATGTGATTTATGCCAACACGACCTATGAGACCATTGTTACCTTGTCTGAGAAGCTATGTCAGTTGGCGCCACAATGCAATAAAGTCTTTTATGCCGGTGATGGCTCCTGTGCGATGGAAATTGGACTGAAGATGGCACTGCACGCTCAGCAACTACAAGGCCAGTCTCAGCGCACGCAATTCATCAGCCTGGAAAATGGTTATCATGGTGAGAGCTGTGCTACGTTGAGTGTCAGCGATGTGGGGCTATATCGTCAGCCTTATGTGGCACTGATGACTGATAGTTGTTATACCATCCGAGGCATTCCCTATGTGACGGGCCAGGATGATCCGCTATGGCATGATTGTGCACAAGTGTGGCCAGCGATTGAAGCTCAGCTAGCACCATTAGCAGATACCACCGCTGCTATTGTGTTTGAGCCATTGATACAAGGAGCAGGTGGTATGCTGGTCTATAGTGCTGATTTTCTCAAACGTTTGTGTAATTGGGCCAAACAACAAGGTATCTTGATTATCGCCGATGAAATCATGACAGGTTTGGGACGTAGCGGACGTATGTTGGCTTGTGAGCATGCCGGTGTTGCTCCTGATATCATTGCCTTATCAAAGAGCCTCACTTCCGGCTGGATGGCCTTTAGTGCGGTACTGACAACAGATGCATTATACCAATTGTTTTATGATGATTATGAAACGGGTAAAGCCTTCCTGCACTCGCATACCTTTTGTGGTAATGCTTTGGCTGCTGCTGTGGCGTTGGAGGTGATGAACATCATAACTGAGCCGCAGTTTATCGGTACGGTACAAACCAGGGCGCAACAACTTGGCCAGTACATGCACCAACTAGCAGCGGATTGCGATAGGTTGCACAACGTGCGTCAACTCGGCATGGTAGTGGCTGCTGATTTGAAGGTCCAGCCGGATGCTGGCCGTGTAGGTTATGCCATCTTCCAGGAAGCTGTTCGTCAGGGCGCCTGGTTGCGTCCTTTGGGCAATACGCTTTATTGGCTACCGCCGCTCAATATTAGCGGTGATGAAATGCATCATCTGGCCCAGGTAACCCACTGTGCCATAACATCGGTGTTAAGCGGTTGACTGCATAGCAATGGCAGCAGCCAGGCTAGTGCTGCTGGCTTTGCCGGTACCGGCCAGCTCCAATGCTGTGCCATGATCTACTGAAGTTCTTAAAAATGGCAAGCCCAAAGTGATATTAACAGCTTGGTCAAAATAGCATGCCTTCATGGGGCCCAGCCCTTGGTCGTGGTACATAGCCAGCACAGCATCGTATTGGGTGGCAAACTGTGGTGCTAACAAGGTGTCAGCAGGCAATGGGCCAGTTAATTGTAAGCCTTGTTGACGCAGGGTGATCAAAGCGGGTGTGATAATTTGTTGTTCTTCTTGTCCTAAGTAACCATTTTCGCCGGCATGTGGGTTTAGCCCACACACGCCAATATGCGGTTGTGATATATGAAAATGTTGCTGTAGACCTTGCTGTAGAATCATAAGCTTACGTTTGAGACGTGTGGTATCTATTAGTCCGGCAACCTGTTGTAGTGGCACGTGAGTGGTGGCCAGTGCGATACGATAAGCACCGCAGGCAAGCATCATGACCACATCATCAACGCCACAATAATCTGCCAGCCATTCAGTATGACCGGTAAAATGAATGCCAGCATCATTAATAATGCCTTTATGCACTGGTGCGCTGACCATGCCACTGCACAGCCCGCGCAGACAAAACTCCGTTGCAGCGCGGATACCCTCCAACACGTAGGCACTATTGGCCACATTTACAGTGCCGGGTATGACTGTTTGTGCCAGCGGGATAGGAAAGACGCTCAATTGTTGTGCTTTTAGTGTAACGGGTGTGGTGGGATTATTAATAACATGCAAGGTTAACGGTAACCCTAGTTGCTGCGCGCGCGCTTCTAACAGGCTGGGGGCGGCAATAGCAAACCAAGGTTGTTGGCGTGTACTTTGGGCTAGTTCAATAACAATATCCGGACCGATACCAGCAGGCTCCCCCACGCTCAGTGCAATGGGTTTGGCCATGTGGGTCATTTAGTTGATTCCGTCATTTTGTAATTGTTTCGGGATGATCTTCACAAATGATGCCCCACGGATTTGTGCCTGCCAGGTGGCCACGGCTTGAGCCGCTTTCTTCTGAAAAATAGCCAG
>JANQIS010000237.1 GCA_028282045.1 Gammaproteobacteria bacterium | reverse complement strand
CACCCCAAGCGCTTTAAACAACAGCAACACCCACAGCAAGGTGATCTCGGTTTATTACTAGATCAACAATATTGGTCTCATCACTGTTATGCTAGAAATGCTGAGTATCCTGGCGGACATCATGGCAATGCTGTGTTTTCACATGATCCAATTACCTTCAGCGAAAACATTAATTTATCACGCATCAATCGTGCTAGTCGTAGTCTTTTACACGTGGGGATTAACCATGAAAGCTGGCAAAGGCCAATTCATGTCATCTGTGTACACTTAGGACTATTGGCCAAAAACCGCCGCGAACAAATGAGCGCGTTGTGTGAGCGGGTGCGCGCCCATATCCCCGATCATGAACCGCTGATTATTGCTGGTGATTTTAATGACTGGCGCCATCAAGCACGAAATTTATTGCAGCAAACTTTATCACTGCAAGAAGTACATGATTTGCATTATGGACGCTATGCCAAAACCTTTCCGGCCAAACGACCGTTATTAGCCACTGACCGTATTTATTATCGTGGCCTGATCTGTGAACAGGCCACAGTCTTACAAGGCGCGCCCTGGATTTACTTGTCTGATCATCTGCCGCTTATAGCGACGTTTTCAAGGAGTCCTACATGAGCCTTGATTGGATCACATTGCTTATTGTCATAGAACTGTGCTTTCGCACCTTGGGCATTGTGCACGCCGTTCAGGCGGTAATGGCCACGCGTTCATCACAGGGCACTATTGCCTGGGTATTATCGTTGTTGATTTTTCCCTATATTGGCGTACCGGCATATTGGATTTTCGGCCGCAACAAATTTCATGGTTATCGTGAAGTGATTCGTAGTATTACCAAACATTACGAGCAAAAAACCTATGAACACCGCCATACTCTGGTAGATTATGAAACTAGTTTGCCCGGCTCACTACATGGTTTTCAACAAGCACACCGCCAGCTTACTAACATGGTGTTTACCCATGGTAATCACTGCGAACTACTGATCGACGGTGAGGCAACTTTTAAAGCTATCTTCAGGGCACTGAAACAAGCACAGCACTATGTATTCGTACAGTTTTTTATTATTCGTGATGACCATATTGGCCGAGCATTAAAATCTGCGTTGATTGCTTGTGAGCAGCGCGGTGTGCAAGTGCATTTACTATATGATGATATCGGTAGTCATGGCCTGTCCAATCGTTATCTTCATGATTTACAACAACATGGTGTTGACGTACATGCCTTTAAAACCACACGTGGACGAGGCAACCGTTTTCAAATCAATTTTCGCAATCACCGTAAAATCGTGTTAATTGACGGCCAGACAGCTTTTATCGGGGGTATTAATGTTGGCGATGAGTATCTCGGGCACAGTAAGCGCTTTGGCCCCTGGCGTGATACATTTGTTCAACTGCAAGGCCCTTGTGTTAAACAGCTCTCAATCATCTTTAACCGCGACTGGGGCTGGTCAACCGGCAAGCATCTGGCCAGTGACTGGGACATCACCGCTTATCAACAAGACGTGCATATTGGTATTATGGCAACTGGTCCGGCAGATGAAATGCCCACTGCGCAACTGTTGATGACCAATCTTATCAACACTGCACAGAAACGATTGTGGATTGCCAGCCCTTATTTCGTACCCAATGAAGCGATTTTATCAGCGTTGATTTTGGCCTCAATCCGTGGCGTGGATGTGAAAATCATCTTACCGGCTATGACTGACCATTTCTTTGTTTATTGGTGTGCTTATGCCTTTTATGATGACCTGAAAGACACCCGCATTGAAATTTACCGCTATCAGCCCGGTTTTATGCATCAAAAGGTGATCCTGGTGGATGATCAGCTCGCCGCTGTAGGCACACTCAATTTTGATAACCGCTCGCTGCACCTGAATTTCGAAATGATGGCTTTAATTGCCTCCAAACCTCAAGTCGCTCAGGTAGCTGATATGTTAACACAAGACCTGACCCAATGTCGGCGTGAAAGTTTAGCAGCCTATACCCACATGTCGTTATGGCGCCGTATTATTGTCAGATTATCCAAACTACTCGAACCGGTGTTGTAAAGCCCCTTTCAAACCTTGACTGCTTGGTTAGATCATGAACCTAAAGACCGTGACAACCCCTTAGCATACAAATAAGAGTTTAGGCTTAACTGATAATATGCCTGATTTGCACTGTCTCTTTGTGCAGCGGCAATCAACAACGCTAATTTAAGGCTTGGCTCATCCTCCGGCTTAATACGCCAATAGGACTGCACCATGTTCTGTGCTTGTTTAAGCTGGTGTTGCTGCAACAATAGCCGTGCATAAGGCAGATAAGTCACTGCATTCTCAGGTGCCAATTGAACTGCCTGCTGATAAGCATGCAGTGCCACAGTATATCGCTGCGCTTTTGTAGCACATTGGGCTAAGGAGATTTGCAATTGCACAGCCTCGGGCACATCATTGATTTGTACCGCGCGTTGTAGCAGTTGCAACCCCGCCACCCTATCACCTTGGTGACAAAGAAAATCGCCATAACGCCATTGTACCAGCGCATTGTCAGGCCAGTGCTGTAATGCTTGCTGATAAACCTGCCCTGCTCGCTGAGGCCGCCTGATTTGTTGGTAATAAGCGGCTAACTGTAGGTTAGCTAACACACTGTGCGGCGCCACCGCCAAAGCACACAATAATTGTATCTTAGCTTGAGCGTAACGCTGTTGCTGCATCAGTGTTTGTGCAATGGCCACATCTGCTTGTACCCGCGCATAAGTTAATTGTTTGGTCATTTGTTCAGGCTGTACCATGGGCTCACAGCCAGTAAGCACCCCTGCTAACAATAAGAATAGTAATATCACCCTACAACGCATACATAACCTCCCTGTGTGATAGGCCACTTATTATACAACCAATTATGTGATTAAAAAAGGGGCTCACACAGTTTGCTCAACCTAAATAACACTATGCTATTTTTACTCATGGCATCCCGCCAAGATACCAACGACAATCAAACCTCAAAAGTTTTAATTGACTTAAGGGGTACCTATGAAAACGCTACTGCAACTATGTGAAGAAAGCAAAGAACTAGGAGAGTCCAGCAGTCTAAGACATTCTTACCAAAACGAACACTACCATGACATTATCATCAACCAGTTAAAAGCAGATGCTCTGGAGCAGCTTCAATTCCACCCACATGATGAGGCTCAAGCTCAAGAGATTATCCAAGACACATATGAGCGCCTTAGACGAGCATGCGGATATGATCATCACCAAGCTGCAAACACCTACCAAAGTGGCCTCAAAAAAAACTTCTATAGGCAAATCAACGCAATCACCCTGCCCGCATCATGGCTTGATTTAGGGGAAGGCAATTATGCTACAGGCGTGGAGAGAGCTAAAAACGATACTTTGATCATCCATGGGGTAAATAATAAAAAACAACCGCGTTCACTAATGATCACCCCTGCAGGCCAACACTTAGATGGCTTTAATGGAAAACCTGTAGGCTCTGGCGGTTATGTTGCACGGCAACTTAGCTTAAATAGCAAAAGGATCCTTGACTATTTTGGTATTGTACCTGAACCTGGCCCCGCCACTGGTTATAACGCTGCCACCCTCTTTCAAACAAGTAGCAGCTCTACCCCAGCCGGTAGCGTGAATTTTTCTATCTAAAATGAAGGTTAGGGTGGGGCAAAATGGTATTTCTTAAAGACAGTCACATCAGCAGAACGACCTTCTGATGGTGTACCCGCCAATACTTTCAAAGCTTGCCAATGCAGATACAGGTTTTCCATTACCGACAATGTCGTCTTGTAAATTCCAGGATAGCTACTTTCTCTAGGGCCAGCAATATTAAGTATTGTTACTTCGCTATCTCTCACCCATTGGGTCATTGCATTGATATCAACTCCTTGTGCAAGGTTAACAATGAAAAAAGGCTTTGCTTGTGCTTTTGCTTCATCAATTGTTAGTACAGTGCCATCAATTATGGGCAACGGCAATCTCGGCACAAAAATTAAAACAGCATCAGAATCGGTAATATTACGCCTGGTGCGGCTAGCATAATCACTCGAATCTGTCTCTACTAACGTATAGTGGTCGGGAATAGTTCCGTTCTCAGCCAATCGCCCTTTAGGACACCATCCACCATACGCTATTCCAAGTTTGATAGCTGCATCCAATGCGCCTTGGTCAACCCCGGTCTGCCCTCCGGATACAATACGCTCTATCATAGTCATACCCCTTTGTGGATTGTTCACTTAACCTGGATATTTACCGTGAAAATGCCCATACTACAGGCGAAAAAGTTTCCTGACAATTTAGCCAGTAATGTTTGTTTTTTTATTTGGCTTGTGTTT
>JANQIS010000218.1 GCA_028282045.1 Gammaproteobacteria bacterium | reverse complement strand
TCGCTCTCAACACCACGAATTATATACGTTCTAATAGCTTAATCCATGGATGAAATTAATTTGACGACACCCTCTAGCAAATTCAGTTACTTGTGCTTCTAATAATCTAAACTGATATGAGCGTGCGCCATACTTAACAGCGTTCTGCGATGATCTGTGCTTACCTTCCTTAGTCTTTGGATGTTCCCACGGTTTATTAGCTAGCATTCTCTGACGTTCAATCTCTCGTGCTTCCTTTGTCCAGCGCATGACTTTACTTTTCGTTTGAGTTGGAAATAACAGCAGTGTTTACCTGCTGATTAGTGGCTTTGTTTATTTGATGTAGGACGTTATGAAACACATTAAGATGGAGGCTGGGGTCGGAATCGAACCGGCGTCCACGGCTTTGCAGGCCGCTGCATAACCACTCTGCCACCCAGCCATAGGGGATGCATTATCAACAAATCATGCTATAAAGTCAAAGCTTTCAGCATAATGAAGCTTGACTCTGCTTCGGGCAAATTTCCTATGAGCTTGATTACAAATGAAAACTAAACAATAATATCTGAATGCCTATTTTAAATGGAATTGTAGATCAAATGGAATTTGTTGTTATTGCCTATTTCGTTATTGTGGTGATTATTGCTGTAGTTGCTTCGCGGTTGAATCGGCAGGTGGGAGACTATTTGCTCGGTAGTCGTCGCTTTGGGCCGTTTGTTACTGCGCTGGCAGCAGGCGCTTCTGATATGAGTAGTTGGTTGATGATGGCCTTGCCTGGTGTTGTGTATTCATTGGGGGTGACTGAAATCTGGATGCCGGTAGGTTTGTTGATCGGTGCTTACTGTAATTGGCGTTTTGTCGCTAAGCGGCTGCGTGTTTTAAGCCAGGCTGCTGGTGATGCTAATACAGTGCCACAATACCTTGCCAACCGTTTTGCTGATAAACATGGGGTGTTGCAAATTGTTACGGCGCTCACTTTCGTGGTGTTTTTTACTATTTATGCAGCGTCGAGCTTTGTTGGGTTGGCATTGTTGTTTCATAGCATGTTTCACATAGGTTATGTTAGCGCACTGATCATTGGCGCCTGTATCATTTTAGTCTATGCCGTGATTGGTGGTTTTATTGCGGTGAACTGGATTGATGTGTTTCAGGGAAGTTTGATGTTGTTTGCATTGTTATTTTTGCCCATGGTTGCCATTGTGCATTTGGGTGGACTGCATGTGACTTTAACCCAATTGGACCATATGGCACTGAATTTAACTCATCCATTCAAAGGCATTAGTGGTATTTTATTGATTTCATTATTGGCATGGGGGTTGGGTTATTTTGGCCAGCCGCACATTTTGGTGCGCTTTATGGCTTCTCATGACCCCAGTAAAATGCATATTGCCCGACGCATTGGTATGGGGTGGATGCTACTGTCATTGTGTGGTGCTGTGGCCATCGGTATTGTGGGTGTGCTTTATTTCACAGGAGACAATACCCTTGGTAAGCCAGCAACAATTGTGGTCGCATTGGCCAGCCAGTTGCTCTCGCCAACGCTAGTTGGTGTTCTGGTGGCGGCGATACTATCAGCGATTATGAGTACGGTGGCGGCACAGTTATTGGTGTCCTCTAGTGCCATGGTCGAAGACATTATCTTTCGTTTAATAAAACACCCTAAACGCCAGAAGACTGAAATTACGATTAACCGTTTAATGGTGGTGGTGATTGGGTTGGTATCAATCGCCTTGGCGCTCTCCCCGGGCGAAACGGTGTTGGACTTGGTGTCTTTTGGCTGGGCCGGATTGGGGGCTGCTTTTGGGCCGGTAATTTTATTATCTTTGTATTGGCGTCGTGCTTCGTGTGCAGGCGCTATGCTGGGTATTGTGTTAGGTGGTGTTAGCGTTTTGCTATGGCATAGCCTTGCCTCTTTGGGTGGCATCTTCTTGTTGTATGAGATGGTCCCTGGGTTTATCGCTTGTGTTTTGGGTGTGGTCATCGGGAGTCTGATTTGGCCGGCCAATACCGAGAGGGTGGCGTCATTGTTTGAAGCGGCTCAGCAATGACTTTAATGTGCACTATAACAGATTGAATTAAGGTCACGTTAATTGTATAGTGGTGTCAGCTTGTGGATTTTACCATCCCCAGGCTCCAGCTAAACTGTCCGGTTGTACTGCTTTTCTCCTCAAGCTAATATGGAGCAACTTGTCAGTTTGGCTGGTCTTGTAGCTAATCAAATTATATTAGATTAGCTATAATGCAAGTACTAAGGTTTGTGTTCAATGATGATGAACCCTTTTCCTCTCAATTTTACTATTGTTGTTGCTTATGATCAGAGGCGCGCAATTGGTAAAGCTAATCAGCTATTATGGCATTTGCGCCGCGACCTGCAGCACTTCAAATCCATAACGATGGGGAAAGTGATGTTGATGGGGCGCAAAACGTTTGAGTCTATTGGTAGGCCATTGCCGGGGCGGCGCACAGTGGTGCTGACACGCCAAACACACTGGCAGCACGAAGGCGTTGATGTAATTCATACCCTGGCTGATCTGGCCGCATTGCTACCGGCCGATACAGAAGTGATGGTGGCTGGTGGGGCGCAAATTTATGAAATGTGTCTGCCTTATACCACTAAAATGTATATTACTGAAGTGGTGGCGCAGTATGAGGCTGATGCCTATTTCCCTGATTTTGCCCAGTCGCAATGGTATGAGGTGTCGCGAGAAGTGCATGCTGCGGATGAGCACAATGATCATGATTGTGCCTTTGTAGAGTTAGTGCGGCATACGTATGGATAAAAAAGCCCGACAGGTGTCGGGCTTCAGGCTTCAAACTATCAGCGGTTACTTAAGTTTCTTTTCTTTATAGAGTACATGTTTTTTAGCAACGGGATCATATTTCTTAATTTCAAACTTCTCTGGCATGTTCATGCGATTTTTCGTGGTGGTGTAGAAGTGACCCGTACCCGCAGTGGATTCCAGTTTAATTTTTTCAATTTTAGTGTTTTTTGCCATGATCTATTCCTTATACTTTTTCGCCACGGGCACGGATGTCGGCTAATACGGTGTCAATGCCCTTTTTGTCGATCAGGCGCATGCCTTTAGCGCTAACACGTAATTTAACATAGCGATTTTCACTCGCTACCCAAAAACGATGAGTGTGCAAATTAGGCAAGAAACGGCGTCTTGTTTTATTGTGTGCGTGGGATACGTTGTTCCCAGTAATGGGTCTGATACCGGTAACCTGGCAGACACGTGACATCGTATGATCCTCCGATGGCCAAAAACAAAGCTAATTTAAGGGGGTGTATTAAAACAGGATTTTGCGCCAAATGCAAGCCTTGGGCGAGGGTAATTTGGTATTACACACCCTTAGAAGGCTATTGGGGTTGGGAAATGGTTGGTTTGAGCATAATGGAATAACATTGATCTGCTGTAACAACAATATGGTCTAGCAGGTCCACATCAATGTTGCGTAACATGCTATGCAGTTGGTGGGTCAGCGCGATGTCCTGCTGGCTGGGTTGGCAGACGCCGGACGGGTGGTTATGCGCTAAAATAATCGATGTAGCGTTGTGGTGGAGGATGCGCTTGATTAAGGTGCGTGGGTACAGAGTGGTTTCAGTGGCTGTTCCTTGTGCGATGACCTCTAAGTTAATCAGCTTCAGTCGGCTATCTAGAAACAAGCAGACAATGCACTCTTCGTCCTGATGTTGCTGATAATAGTTTTTAAGGATATTTACCGCATCATGCGTATGTTGGATCGTCATACCGGTGTGACATGGTGCTAGATTGGCGCGTTGTGCTAATTCAAATGCTGCCTGGAGTTGGGTATAAGCAGTGATGCCGATACCCTTGGTCCTTGTCAAAGTATCAAGATCAGCTTTAAATAAGTTCACTACACCGCCAAACGTTTCTAATAGTTTTTGTGCCAGTCCAATAGCGCTTTGCCCGGTTGTGCCTTGTCGAAGCAAGATAGCTAACAGTTCACTGTTACTGAGAGCGCGGGCGCCTTTAGATAGAAGTTTCTCGCGTGGACGATCTGCTTGTGGTAAGTTCTTAATCATTGTATCTTCCTTAAATAACCGCCGCGGCATCCTTGCCGGTGTGGGTATGAGCAGTTTGGTTAAAAAACGACTTTTGAATATAAAGCGATCATGATGGTGGGTCAATAGTGCATTTAATCTTAGGAATCAGCGGTGGTATTGCAGCCTATAAAACGCCTGAGATAGTCAGGCGCTTGAAGGCACAGGGGTGTCAGGTAAAAATTGTTATGACATCTGGTGCGCAAGCCTTTATTACACCGCTGACATTACAGGCGATCTCAGGGGAGCGTGTGCATACAGCGTTATTCGATCCTGAGGCAGAGTTGGCAATGGGGCATATTGCGTTGGCCAAGTGGGCTGACGTATTGTTAGTGGCGCCGGCATCGGCCAACACTATGGCGAGATTTGCTCATGGTGTGGCAGATGACTTGCTGAGTACAATTTATCTTGCCACCCAGGCTGCTACTATCATGGTGCCGGCCATGAATCAGGTTATGTGGTCGCACCCGGCCACACAAGCAAATACGAAACTGCTAGCAGCACGTGGGGTACAATTCTGGGGGCCGGCAGAAGGCGAACAGGCTTGCGGTGATGTAGGGTTAGGCCGTATGCTCGAGCCGGAAGAAATTGTTACCAGGGTGCTTTCATGTTGTCGGGAGTAACGGTTGTTATTACCGCAGGGTCAACGTATGAGCCGATTGATCCGGTGCGTTTTATTGGTAACCGCAGTTCTGGCAAAATGGGGTTTGCTTTGGCGCAAGCCGCTGCTGAAGCTGGAGCAAAAGTTTATTTAATTGCTGGGCCAGTGAGCTTATCCACGCCAGCTTGTGTAGAGCGTGTTGATGTGCAGACGGCGCAACAGATGTTCACGGCGGTTCAAGCCTGTTTGGTCAATGAAAGTATTTTTATTGGTGCTGGTGCGGTGGCGGATTACCGTCCGGCTAAGTTTGCCGAACAGAAAATAAAAAAAACTCAAGATACGCTGTCAATGACACTAATCAAAAACCCCGACATCATCCAGGTTGTCGCACAGCAACAGATTTGTCGTCTTGTGGTGGGTTTTGCTGCCGAGAGTGAACGGGTGATTGAGCACGCCAAAGTTAAGTTACACACTAAACAGTTGGATATGATTATTGCCAATGACATCGGTCAGCGTGATTATGGCTTTGAGTCGGATGATAATCATGTGACCTTGATCAGCAGGAGTGCGCAGGAGGACATCGGGCCAGATTCCAAATATGCTATAGCAAAGCAATTGATTCAGCGGATAAGTCAAGCCTATGAAGCACAGTGTTCAAGTCAAAGTTCTTAATGAAAACATCGGTCACAGTATCCCTTTGCCGCACTATGCTACCAGTGGTTCTGCAGGTATGGATTTGCGTGCGTGTCTGGATCAGCCGTTAACCATTAAACCGGGACAGACGCATCTCATTCCTACCGGACTGGCCATTTATCTCGAAGACCCTGGTCTGGCAGCGATGATTTTGCCACGCTCAGGTCTGGGGCATAAGAAGGGTATTGTGCTCGGCAATTTGGTGGGGTTAATTGACTCTGATTACCAAGGTGAGCTGATGGTGTCTTGTTGGAACCGTGGTAGTGAGACGTATACTATCGAACCGGCTGAGCGTATTGCCCAGTTGATCATTGTGCCGGTGGTGCAAGCACATTGGCATGTGGTCGAAGACTTTACTGCTACTGACCGTGGTGCTGGTGGATTTGGCCATTCTGGCACACAATAATAACGAGTAAGGAGTATATAATGAGCCGGCGTTGTTTACCCCAAGACATTCCTGCCCACATTTTTCGAGCCTATGATATTCGTGGTGAGGTTGCAACTGAATTAACCCCTGATGTAGTCCATGATATTGCCATGGCTTATGGTGAGCAGGTACAGTTAGCTGGGCGTCAAAAAGTGATTTTGGCACGCGATGCGCGCCTTTCCGGCCCTGATTTGTTGGCAGCATTTGCAAGTGGTCTGCATGATATCGGTTGTGATGTGATTGATATTGGTGTGGTGCCAACACCCTTGTTGTACTTTGCGACGTACTACTTGGACACTGACTGTGGTGTGGTGATTACCGGCAGTCATAACCCACCGCAATATAATGGCTTAAAAATGATTTTATCGGGAGTTAGTGTTAGTGGTGATAAGGTGCAGTCACTCTATCAGCAGTTGCAGCGTGATGACTTCAATGCCGGCACCGGTAAAACGCAACAACAAGATGTGCGTCCAGCCTATTTTGAGCGAGTGATCAGTGAAACCAAGCCTTTCCCCAACACTTTGAAAGTCGTGGTGGATGCCGGCAATGGCGTGACCGGTGAAATTGCCCCGGCATTACTGCGTCAACTAGGCTGCAATGTAACCGAGCTGTATTGTGAGGTTGATGGCCATTTCCCTAACCATCATCCTGACCCCAGCAAGCCAGAAAACCTTAAAGATTTGATTGCTAAGGTGCGTGAAGTGCAGGCGGATATTGGTTTGGCATTTGATGGCGATGGTGATCGCTTGGGCGTCATCACCCCGCAAGGTAAGATGATTTACCCCGATCGCCAACTAATGCTGTTTGCGCGTGATATCCTGCAGCGTCATGGCGGTGGTAAGGTGGTTTATGATGTGAAGTGCTCTAAATTCCTGGCCGAGGTGATTGAGCAGGCGGGTGGTGAGCCGATTATGTATAAAACCGGACACTCACTGATTAAGGCTAAGCTCAAACAAGTCGGCGCGCTTATCGGTGGCGAAATGAGTGGTCATATTTTCTTTAACGACCACTGGTATGGCTTTGATGACGGGCTCTACACTGCGGTCCGGTTGTTAAGCTTGATGGTTGAAGATGGTCGTGATGCTGATGCCATTTTTGCAGAAATCCCTGAGGCTGTGAGTACACCTGAGCTGAATGTGGCCGTGTCAGATGAACATAAGTTTGAATTAATGCAAGCATTACAACAAGATGCCGTCTTTCCGGGTGCCAATATTATTACCATTGATGGCTTGCGAGTTGAGTTTGCTGATGGCTGGGGGTTGATTCGCCCATCCAATACTACGCCAAATCTTGTGCTTCGTTATGAAGCTGACGATGCAGATGCTTTATGGCGGATCCAAGTGTTATTGCGAGACTTTCTGTTAGAGCATGAGCCTGGTTTGGATGTGCCGCTTTATAAAGAGTAAATCGCGATGAATATTATCACTCGTCAAGAGTTTAAGGTGTTAACTTGCGCTGTACTGTTGGGCATTTGTGGTATGCTGGGTACTGATATTCACCTGGCATCACTGCCATACATTATGGTGTATCTGCATACTGATCAACCTCATATGCAGCAGTCGATTTCGATCTTTTTGTTAGGCTTGGGTGTGAGCTTGTTGGTGTACGGTCCGCTGTCAGATGGCTATGGACGTAAACCAGTGGTGATTATCGGTATGGTTATTGCGATAGTCTCGAGCTTTGCCACTGATTGGGCGCATAATATACAGATCTTTTTGCTTATGCGTTTATTACAAGGCATTGGTTCAGGGGTTTGTATGGGCTTGGGGCGTACTATTGTTGCTGATGTATTACATGGTGATCGGCTGTCAGCGATAGGTTCTTATTTCTCGCTGGTGATAACATTATCGCCGTTGTTGGCGCCAGCATTGGGAGGTTATGTACAACATTGGTTTGATTGGCAGACAAACTTTATTTTGCTTGGATTTATATTGTTAGCCGTATTATTAGTGTACGTTGTGTTTTGTCCGGAGACCAATCAACATAAACGGCCAGATGCCTTTAAGTTGAGTAAATTATTGTGTAACTATAGCTCATTGCTGATGCATCCGCTGTTTGTTGGAGCCACACTATTGTCTGGGATTGCGATGGCAGCGACCATGACATATAATACTGCCAGTGCGTTTATCCTGCAAGATGGTTTTGGCCTATCACCCATTATGTATGGCTGGGTGACGGCGCTTGTGGGTGTTGGCTCTATTGTCGGTAAGCTGGCAAATCCACCGGCGGTGAAGTGGTTTGGTAGTCGGTGTACGTTAGGTTTAGGACTGGTGCTGATTGCTATTGCCGGTCTGCTGATTATCAGTATAGAGTGGTTGCTACACATTCATAGTATAGTCGTGATGATGATTGGTGTATTCATCGCTATCTTCGGACAGTGCTTTATCATGCCCAATACGATGGCGCGGGCACTAAGCCCATTTCATGATAAGCGTGGTTCAGCCGGCGCGCTATACGGTGGCTTTCAGATGTTGGTTGCATTTGTGGTGAGTGCAGTTGTCGGTGGTTTTTCGCATGAGACTGCGCTGTTGTTGGGGCATGCGTATTTGTTGCTGGGTATTGTAGGGGTAGTCATCTTTAAATTGTTGCTTCGTGAGTAGCTGCATTTTTACACCCAACGGTTATAATATCTAAAAACCAGAATGACGGGATTCTCATGAGTTTATTGAAAGCACTCAAACATGCTATGGTTAAAGACACTGCCTACGTCAGCCAGACCGACATATTCTTGCAGCAGTTCGATAAAAAGAATCCGCGTAAATCAGATTCACAACTGAAAGAAATTGAAAAGCACCGCGATATTTTTAACCGTCAGAGAAAAAGCAAAATCCGCTGGTGATTACAATCGACAGTGTCAAACATGGCGAAATGTTTGCCAAGGGGGTTATTCACAATAAAGCACCGTTTCATCTTACCAGCCATTACCAAACACTGATTGACTCTCCTCAAGGAGAGTCATATCTGAGTGATGCAACCAGGTCATTTAAGTTAGCAATGACGAGTTCTGTTAAGAACCTGTATTCTGCTGTGGTTGTTCTACAATCGATGTGGTTGGCGTAGCAGAGTTAGGCTGTGGTGGCATATGATAATGCATAGGCTCTTGATGTGACCTATTGTTGTGCATCTCACCTCTGTAACTGGTCGGTGCTGTTGCAACAGGGGGCTGTCCCATATTGTTCACGACTTGCTGTGATGCTGTTGATGGTATTGCGACACGTTGTGTTGGATACGCAGGTGTGGAATATTGCGGTGTGCTCATATTGTAACGCTGCATCGGCATGGTAGTACGCGTAGCCGGTGTGACTGGCTGCATAGCATGAGATTGTGAGCTTGCCACCAGGCCATTAACAAATCCAATTGCGGCAGGGCCGGTTAACGTTTGGTCATCGACAATGATATGCTTGAGGTGCAAGTCAAATTTCATGCCGGGCTTGATGGGTAGGTTCTGCAGGTTGTTGTAATGTAAGGAATGTTTCTGGCTTCCCATATACTGTAACAACGCGTGTGTTTGAGCCGGTGTTAACGCTTGATCACCAATATAAATATGCTCAATTTCATGGGTAAATTCGGTGGCCTTATTGAGGTAACTTTGGCGTTGCTGTTGGAGTGTTTGCAGATATTGTGGTGCCTGTGTCAGTGGTAAAGTCTTACCATTGATCTGTACCATTCCAGTGGTTATTGGGTTAGCAGGGTGGTAGGTTTCACGGATGACAATACGATGCGGTTGTGAGGTAGTTGCATGGGTTTGTGGCATCGACTGTGTGCTCACATCAGCTTGAGTGACTAACGGTACCATGCCTTGAGTACGTTTCACTGGTGGATACGTTGGCTGGGTTACGGCCGGTTGTATGAGGGTCTGTTTGGTTGGTAGTGTTTTGGTTTGCACAAAAGCTGGGTTAATGCTCACATCGTTGTTATTACTCTTGCTGGCACAGCCTGTCAGGGCTAATGAAGTAACGATCAGGCTTGGAATCAGTAGTTGTTTCATAATGTTTATACTCCTTAAATATGATTAACTCACAACAACCGTGCACGCAAGGGTATCGCCGTCTTGAGTAAAGTTAACACGTGCTTGGTGAAGCTCAAGGCTGTTGCTCTGATGTTGGATCTGGCATTGACTGACGATATTTCTACCGGTGCCATCATTTTTGATAATACTAAAGTAGAGCAAGTAACTTCCGTCACCCTCAAAGACTTTATTTGGCGCACAACTATACCATGTTTTGCCGATAAACCCACCTGAGAGTCTTTGAGTTACCTTGAGTGCATAGCGCCCATTGGTTTGCTTGCATAAGTTTTGTAGATTGCTGGAAATGGTGGTTTTACCATTAAAGTGAGCAGTAGCATTGCTAACTTGATAGGGGTTGCTGGCACAGCCGCTTAGCAATAACGCACTGCAACAAGAAAGTAGTAATATGCGCTTGATCATCATCGTGTTAAAGCTATCAATGTAGTTTAACTATACCACAGCAAAATCAGTTCGCCACAAAAAACTAAAGGCTGCCCTGACAGCAGCCTTTATCAAGTAGGATCAATAGCCCAACTATTGCTTACAAATCATCGTCTTCATCATCGTCCCAACTCAATGCCCCGCCAGTTTGATACTCGGTGACACGTGTCTCAAAGAAATTTTTCTCTTTCTTCAGGTCAATGACTTCACTCATCCATGGGAATGGATTCTCTGCGCCAGGGAAGAGTTCTTTCAGGCCAATCTGCGCACAACGGCGATTGGCGATGAACTCCATATAATCATTGAACATGGATGCATTCAAACCCAGTACACCACGTGGCATAGTGTCGTGAGCGTAGCGTTTTTCCAGTTCAGTAGCTTCGCGGATCATCTGGCGGGCTTCTTCTTGAAATTGGGCAGTCCACAACTGTGGGTTCTCTAATTTGATCTGGTTAATAATGTCAATACCAAAGTTTAAGTGCATAGACTCGTCACGTAAAATATATTGGATTTGCTCTGCTGTACCGGTCATTTTGTTGCGGCGTCCAAAAGACAATACTTGCACAAAGCCAACATAGAAGAAAATGCCTTCAAAGACAACGTAAAAGGCAATTAAGTTTCGTAATAAACGTTGGTTGTCTTCTTCTGAGCCGGTTTTAAAGTTGGGGTCAGACAGCGATTGGGTATGACGAATGGACCATGCGGCTTTATCGTGGATGCAGGGGATTTCGCGGTACATATTAAATAACTCGCTCTCATCTAAGCCTAAGCTTTCGATGATGTAAGTGTAGCTGTGGGTATGTACGGCCTCTTCAAAGGCTTGACGCAGAATATACTGACGGCACTCTGGGTTAGTGATGTGGCGGTATATTGCCAGTACTAAGTTATTGGCCACCAAAGAGTCTGCTGTTGAAAAGAAGCCCAGGGCGCGCTTTAAAATAATGCGTTCATCTTCAGTTAGGCCGTTAGGGTCGTTCCACAGCGCCAGATCTGCAGACATGCTTACTTCTTGCGGCATCCAGTGATTGGCACAACCATCCAGATACTTTTGCCAGGCCCAATCGTATTTCAATGGAAATAGCTGGTTTAAGTCAGCACGGCAGTTGATGATTTGCTTATCATCAACTTGAATGCGTGCTGCGCCCATTTCCAGTTCTTCAAGGCCAGTGGCGCCGCTGGTTTGGTTGGTGGGTGTGACGGGTTTTGTCATAGTGAGTTCCATGATTTTTCTCCTGATTCGATTTGAGTGTAAAGAGGCTGGCAAGTGATAGCAATACTAAAGAATGACCTTCCATTAAGATGGGTCAAACAATGCACTGCTATTGGCAAGCCTCACAGTCAGGGTCAAGGATCGAGCAGACTTTTGGTCCCTCATCACCTTTCACTGCGTTAAGAGTGCCAGCCTTGCTCGTTGATTTCTCAGCATTGGTTGCACCTAAACTGCGTAAGTAATAAGTCGTTTTCAGTCCTCGCTTCCAGGCCAGGCGATACAAGCGGTCAAGCACCTTACCGGATGGCTTGGCAACGTAAAGGTTGAGTGATTGTGATTGGTCAATCCATTTCTGGCGGCGTGAGCCGGCCTCTACCAACCAGCGTGGGTCAATTTCAAATGCTGTGCTGTACAGGCTTTTGAGTTCGGCAGGGATGCGATCAATTTCCTGTACACTACCATCATAGTATTTCAAATCGTTGACCATCACTTCGTCCCAGAGATTGCGTGCTTTCAAGTCATCAACCAGATAAGGGTTAATAATCGTGAATTCACCAGAAAGATTCGATTTCACATAAAGGTTTTGATACGTTGGTTCGATAGACTGGGACACGCCGGTAATATTAGCGATGGTTGCTGTCGGGGCGATAGCCAGTACGTTGGAGTTGCGCATGCCTTTAGTGCGCACGCTGTTACGCAGCTTATTCCAATCCATAGTTTGTGAACGATCCTGATCCAGGTACTCACCGCGAGTGTGTTGTAATAGATTAACCGAAT
>JANQIS010000215.1 GCA_028282045.1 Gammaproteobacteria bacterium | reverse complement strand
CCTAATCTGTATTACACCTGTGGTTGAGAACATGGCTGGTCAGAGCGCCTTTCGCCCGGGTGATATTATTAAAACTTATAGTGGTAAAACGGTAGAAGTTATTAATACAGATGCAGAAGGACGGATGATTTTATGTGATGCATTACATTATGCTAATGAGTTTAAACCACAAATGATCATTGATGTTGCCACCCTGACGGGGGCTATCATCACAGCGTTGGGACATCATATGAGTGGCATTTTTTCCAATCAACAACGCATTGCTAATCAATTATTACGCTGTGGTGAAATGACTGATGACAGAGCCTGGCAATTGCCGATCACTGCACAATATCATGAACAGCTAAAAAGCAAAATTGCTGATATGCGCAATATTGGTGGTAGCCCTGCCGGTAGTATTACTGCTGCCTGCTTCCTGGAAAAATTTGTTGGTACTACGCCATGGGCTCATATTGATATTGCCGGTACCGCCATGAACCCACAAGCGGCTACGGGCAGATCAGTTCCAATGTTGTGTGAATTTTTATTACAACAAGCACAGGCCACTGACAAAAAGGAAGCACTATGAGCATTAAATCCGACCACTGGATCCGCAGGATGTCTGAAAATGAAGGCATGATTGACCCGTTTGAGCCCAATCAAATACGCACAGCCAATGGTGAAAAAATCATTTCCTACGGCACGTCCAGTTATGGGTATGATGTACGTTGTGCTAATGAATTTAAGATTTTTACCAACATTAACTCGGCAATAGTTGATCCTAAGGATTTTGTCGAAAGTAGCTTTGTCAATGTCATAGACGATGTATGTATCATTCCGCCAAATTCTTTTGCTCTGGCACGGACGGTGGAATATTTCCGCATTCCGCGCAGCGTGTTGACGGTATGTTTAGGCAAATCAACTTATGCGCGTTGCGGCATTATCGTCAATGTCACCCCGCTTGAGCCTGAATGGGAGGGCCATGTGACGCTTGAATTTTCTAATACCACACCGTTGCCAGCGAAAGTGTATGCCAATGAAGGTGTAGCGCAAATGCTATTTTATGAATCAGATGAAGTTTGTGCCGTCTCTTATAAAGATCGCGGTGGTAAATATCAAGGACAACGTGGTGTTACGTTGCCCAAAACATAAAGTATTTGATTAAGAGGCATAATGCGCGGTTGCCATTTACTCTAAAAAGATTAGAATGATTTCAGGAAATCACTGGATGTCACCCCATATCGCAAGGATTGCGTTTCATTTGTTATTAATTTAATGAAACGAAAGGTATCTATAATATGTCTCCAACACCCGTTTCTAACCCGTTTAAGCGCTTCTGGGCTGTTTTCTCCTACCCTAAAGGGCTGAAAGTTTTTTTCTTAACTGAAATGTGGGAGCGTTACGGCTTTTATGTCATTGAGGGGTTGATTATCCTTTACTTGATCCAACACTTTAAGCTCTCTGATACACAAAGCTATGCTATCTTAGGTTCGTTTTCAGCACTGGCTTACATTATGCCAATTATCGGCGGGTTGCTTGCCGATCGTATTTTGGGCTATCGGCATACGGTAATGACCGGTGGTGTATTCTTATGTATCGGGTATTCCATTATCGCCGTCACCACCCATTTAACACCATTATATGTCGCATTAGGTGTTGTCACGATGGGTACAGGGCTGTTAAAGCCTAATGTCTCCAGCCTGCTGGGTACACTGTATACTGAAAACGACCCGCACCGTCATAGTGGCTTTACTGTTTTTTATGTTGGTATCAATCTGGGTACTGTTTTGGCTACCTTTCTATCGGGCTATATTGTCCGTTATCTTGGTTGGCATAATAGTTTTGCTTCGGCCAGTGCCGGTATGGTTCTGGCCATTACTATTTTTCTATTTGGTACGCGCCATTATCACATTTATGATAATCGCCCAATCAATACGAATCCTATCAAAATAGGTTTAGCTTATTTATTGATGTTAGTTTTGATTGTTGTAAGCGCTTTTATTATTCAGCATGAAAAAATTGCCTTGAAGTGCTTTATCATTATTAGTGCTGCCACCGTTTTGGTCATATTGGGTAAAGCTTTTACTTCGTCCAAATACTACCGCAACCGTATATTGGCTTTCTTTTTACTGGTGTTGCTATCAGTAATTTATTGGGCATTATACTTTCAGGTGTTTTTCTCTTTGAACTTATTTACTTTACGGGTTGTTAATCATGATGTTTTGGGCCTTAATTTGCCTACACCTGTTTTTATTGGTATTGAGTCGGTTGGTATTATCTTGTTTGGGCCATTTTTGGGTATGTTGTGGCATCGCTTGCGCAAAGCCAACCGCGACCCCTCAACACCGATGAAATTCTCTATTGGCTTCCTTGCTATTTGTGCTAGCTTTGTGATTCTGAAAATTGCCATGATTCTTACCCCGCTGGGGCAACATGTCAGCCCATATTGGTTGATTAGTGGTTATCTCTTGATTGCCGTTAGCGAGCTATCATTATCAGCAATTGGTTTGGCTATGGTAACAGAACTGATTCCCTCTTCGTTGGTTGGCATGATGATGGGGATCTGGTTTGTCTGCACCGGTGTAGGGGGTAAGATTGCCGGATTGTTTGCTGATTATGCGGCTATTCCTAAAAACGTCCATCAACTTAGCCAGATTGAACATATTTACGGTCATGCATTTAATTTTTACTTATTGGTAACCGTTGGTATCGCTTTGATTAGTCTGGTATTGACGCCGCTGATTAAAAGGCTGATCAACACGCCAGCCACTGAGAAATATGGGGGCATCAAAAGTTAAATTACCTAAAAAATTGTTGGTTAACCCGAGCTCAAAAGACAAAGAGTATTCGTATTAATTAATTGCGGTGCCACCCACCGTGATCCGGTTTAACAATACAGAAGGCTGCCCCACACCAACAGGTACGCTTTGCCCTTCCTTGCCACAGGTGCCTACGCCATCATCAAGTTGCATATCATCCGCCACCATGGAAATTTGTTTTAACGCACTTGGGCCATCACCAATCAGAGTTGCGCCTTTTAGTGGTGTAGTGATTTTACCTTGTTCAATCAAGTAAGCTTCATTCACAACAAACACGAATTTGCCCGAAGTAATATCAACCTGGCCACCACTAAAATTTACCGCATAAATTCCTTTATCAACATTGGCAACCAATTCTTCACGGGCATACTGTCCAGGTAACATATAGGTATTGGTCATTCTGGGCAAGGGTAAACTGGCATAAGATTCACGCCGGCCATTACCTGTGGAACATACCCCCATCAAGCGAGCATTGTGCTTATCAAACATAAATTGTTGTAACCGCCCTGCTTCAATCAATGTTGTGCACTGTGTTGGTGTGCCTTCATCATCAATACTCAGTGAACCGCGTCTCTGTGACAATGTTCCATCATCAACGATAGTACACTGTGAAGAAGCAACCATCTCACCAATCAACTGATGAAAACTGGAAGAGCCTTTCCGATTAAAATCTCCTTCCAGACCATGTCCAATGGCTTCATGAAGCAAAATACCAGGCCAACCGCTCCCCAGTACAATAGGATAATCTCCGGCAGGTGCAGGCTTGGCACCTGCCGGAGATTATCCTATTGTACTGGGGAGCGGTTGGCCTGGGATTTTGCTTCATGAGGCCATTGGACATGGTCTGGAAGGAGATTTTAAGC
>JANQIS010000214.1 GCA_028282045.1 Gammaproteobacteria bacterium | reverse complement strand
GGGCAGCTCTGGTATTTCATGATCAAATGCGCGAAAGTGATGCTTGTGGGCCATCCTTCCTTCGTTACTTTTGCTTTAATTAAAGCTAAGCTATTAATAGACATAGGAAGCAGATTCTTTCGAACCAGGTAAGTACCAAGAGTTGAAAATAGCGACACTGATTAAGTTTTATAGCATTGTCGCAACGATTTCTTCTGTACAATGTAAATTTGTCACTTTTTCAGAAAATGATTGGGCGAAAAACAATAAGCTTTGCGCACCGGCATATGTGCCACAAATTTCGGCAAGTTTCTCTTGATTATCATTCTTAAAGCATTTGTATATTGAAGTATATAGGTCGTCGTGTGAACTTAATATGGTGCTGATAACATCAAATGATAAGTTTATTTTTTGCCGTGTATGATCCATCTGAGATAAGTTGTAAAAATATAGCAATATGCCAAGAGATAAAATATTATTTAATGGCGTATTCTGCAGGTCCTGATTATATATATTTCTGTCTATATAATCCAATGCCATTATCATAAATATTGGCAGAGCCATTTCATATTTTTTTTCTTTTTGATACGTATTAATCCAACCTATCATTTCTTCTTTAAACGTTTTGCGCCAATCTGAATCTGAATACCAATAATTATCACTAGCGATTGAACCACGTTTAACTGCCAAACCGGGGTCTACACAGACTACTGATTGAGTGCTGGTAGAAAAAAGAAGATTTCCAGTGCAGTAAGCATCCAGTATGAGTCTACCATGTTGTAGATATGTTTTGAGTATATACTCGACTTTTTGTTGTGGAGATGTTTCATGGCCTTTAATATAGGGTGACACCCACTTCCCAGCATACAATGCTGCCTGAGAATACCCATTTTCTTCACTATTGATTTCGTTATATACTCGAGCCGCACGTACCGGATCATCCATAGGTTCTTCAGGCGGTTTGGCAATCTTAATAACTTTGTCGCCACGACGATAAACCTGATTATATGAACCTTCACCAAGGTATTTCCAATTTTGTCCTCCAATTATCATCCCTGGTTACTAAATATATCGATTTACCATTACGTGTTAAGATATTTTGCAAAATTTTTTTTGTCAATTCCGTAAAAATTACCACCTTATATTTTGTGGTTCATTTAAAT
Source organism: Gammaproteobacteria bacterium (assembly GCA_028282045.1). Lineage (GTDB taxonomy): Bacteria > Pseudomonadota > Gammaproteobacteria > Francisellales > CACEW01 > JANQIS01. Next base: position 2,585 of record JANQIS010000214.1, on the reverse strand, counting down.
TTCTAATAGAAGTGCTTTTTTTACTTGTGCTCGTTAATGCTTCCCTACAATTGTGGATAATAGTTTAACAACACTGAAATACCGCGTACACCTTATAAAGTATTAGCTTGTAGAGCGCCTTGAGTCTTGATAACGTTACACAATGCAATGGGTGAGGACAATTTTATGCTAATTGCCGGTGTTGATGAGGTTGGGCGCGGCCCACTGGCCGGTCCGGTCGTGGCCGCAGCAGTGATTTTACATCCACACCAATCTATTGATGGGCTAGCAGATAGTAAAAAACTCTCACCCAAGCGTCGCGCAGCACTGTACGATATCATCCATGAACGTGCGCTTGCCGTGGCCATTGCTCAAGCCACCGTAGCAGAGATTGATCAACTGAATATTTTGCATGCTGCCCTGTTGGCAATGCAGCGGGCTGTTAATCAGCTTACGATATTGCCTGATTGGGTACAGGTCGATGGTAATCGTATGCCTGACATTGCCATTGGAGGTGAAGCAATTGTCAAAGGTGATGATAAAATTGAGGCGATTATGGCCGCTTCTATTGTGGCTAAAGTGTGGCGTGATCGTTTGATGCAAGAGCTTGATACACAGTATCCCGGTTATGGGCTGGCGCAACATGCCGGTTATCCCACCAAATTACATTTGCAGGCGTTGCAGGAATTGGGGGTAACACCAATCCATCGACAAACTTTCACGCCGGTGGCACGTTTACTGGAAAGTCGCCCCAGGGTAGCCAATGAACTGGACTAACGCCTATATCTTACATCGCTATGCGTTTGAAGATAGCGGCTTGTTAGTTAAGCTGTGGACACAGCAACAGGGGTTAGTCAGTGCAGTCATAAAAGGCGTACGTAAGGTTAAATCCAAACGCAGCGGTATTTGTCAGCCATTTGTTCCACTACAGGTGACGTTGAGTGGACGCGGTGATGTGCTAACAGTGCGTCAGCTTGAAACTTGTCGTGCAGCGATAATGCTTAGTGGTGATGCTTTGGCAATAGGCTTTTATCTCAATGAATTGTTACTGACGTTTGTTCATCCGCACCATGTGATACCCGATTTGTTTGCTGCTTACGAACAAGCGTTGTTGGCACAGCAATCAAGCGTGAATAGTGTTGCGTTGCGTCAATTTGAAATGACGTTGATGCATGAGATCGGCTATGATCTGGTACTTGATCACGATGAGCATGGTAATGCGTTAACCCCGGAGGGCTACTATTTATGTCAGCCGGAGTGTCTGCCACGACTTACTTTAGATACACAACAAGGTATTCGCGGCGATATTTTACAGGCATTGGCTCAGCAGCAGTGGCACTATGGCGGAGTGATGCAGGCAGCTAAACAGTTGTGTCGAACTTGGATTGCTCATTATTCTCATGGTAAAACATTCCAAAGTCGTCAGTTATGGAAAACTTTGCATGAGCCACGATAAGATTTTATTAGGCGTGAATATTGACCATGTCGCCACGGTGCGTCAAGCACGTGGTACAGTGTACCCCGACCCAGTGGATATAGTTAACTTGGTACAAGCTGGAGGTGCTGATAGCATTACCATTCATCTGCGAGAAGATCGCCGCCATATCCAGGATCGTGACGTCTTTGCATTAAAAGACGCTATGAATTTACCAATGAACTTGGAAATGGCTGTAGTCGATCAGATGGTGGATATTGCCGAACAGGTACAACCTAAATACGTATGCCTGGTGCCGGAAAAGCGTGAGGAATTAACCACGGAAGGGGGGCTGGACGTCATCACCCACCAGCAATCAGTACAACAGGTATGCCAACGTCTGGCATCAAAAGGTATCCAAGTGTCTTTATTTATTGATCCTGATATGCGCCAGGTTAAAGCAGCTAAACTCTGTGGTGCACCAGCGATTGAATTGCATACCGGCACTTACGCGCAAGTCTATGGCCAGTCTTGCCAAAAAGAATTGGCGCGTATTCAAGCGGCTGCTCAATATGGTGCTCAAATTGGTTTGATCGTTAATGCTGGCCATGGTCTGACAGTGGATAATGTTGGCCCGATTGCCGCCATTGCACAGATTCATGAGCTTAATATTGGCCACAGTATTGTAGCGCGCGCATTGTTTGTTGGTATGGAAGCTGCCGTGCGTGAGATGCGCCAGGCAATGGATGCGGCACGTTAGCTAAAACCTTAACTTATTGCAATAAACTTTATCTGTTATGGTGGCTGCCGCTTTTTTATTTGCCGTATGAACTAACCTATGCTTGAATGTAACGTAGATCAATTTTATAAAGTTAATAATGAAGCATAAGCAACGCACCCATTACCGCTGGCTAATCGTCGGTATTTTATTCTTTATCACTGTGGTTAATTATATTGACCGCTCGGCGATTGCCTTTACTCTCGACAAGCTTGAGTTATCATTTCATTTGTCTGATTTTCAATTGGGAATGATTCTGGGTGGTTTTGGGATTGGTTATGCGATTACTACCTTTTTAGGCGGCATCTGGGTAGATCATTTTGGGCCACGCAGGATTATGACCATCGCGGTGTTGATGTGGGCGGTATCGATGTTCTCAATTGCAGCAGCAACGGGCTTTGCTATGTTACTGTT
>JANQIS010000202.1 GCA_028282045.1 Gammaproteobacteria bacterium | reverse complement strand
TCATCGCGTTCGCCTTCGCCGATCACCACTGTGCCATCAATATCCAATTGGTTAAGCGCGCTGCGCATCGCATCAACAGCAACCTGATCGGCCCTTTTTTCATCACCGCGCCCCATTTCTTTGGAGGCGGCTAACGCGGCGGCTTCAGTGACTCTGATAACTTCAAGGGCTAAGTTTCTTTCCATAACTAACATCAGTTTAAAAGTATGCACCTTACCCTATCTGACTGAGGAGAAGATGCCAAGAGGGACACTATAGCGAGTCGATTAACCATACCCTATTAGCGTCGTTGATCAAACATATCTAGTGCTATTTTTCCACTTGATCTGCACTACGAAGTATTCGAATGTAAAAACCTATACTGGTGCGGTTCGTCTAAGCACATTAGCATTATATTTTAGAAGTCAATTTAGATTATGAAAAAAATTATTTTAACCCTATTGGTATTGTTGCCGTTAATTGGATTCGCCCACGCTTCTGATATAAGGCATCATCGGCAAATTGTTAGTTATAACCAACTCATTAAGGTCATTGAAAAGGGTAAAACTATCGGGGTGTCTATAGACTTTTCCAAGTGTGTACCTCAAGGGCATATACAAGGCTTTTACGCGCCGAAGTCCGTTATTATCAGTAGGGAAGATGTTTTATTTTCTGATAAGCACTTTACGCTTAATAGCCCTGGTTATAAAGGCAGTCCGGTTATCGAATATGTACATTATACCATTAATCCGCAGAATCAACTTATTCTAAATGCCACGGTAATGGCCTTGCCCTCATACAAAAAGTTAAAAGAGTATCCTCCCGTAACTTGTCAGTTAGGAAAAGCGGCTCATATCTACTTGCTTGGCCATTACTGAAACCCAGGCTTTATACCGTATTGAGACGCATTTTCACTTGCAAATATCGTAATAAAAATCGTTGAGAAATCGAAGGGAAAATGCTACAATATGCCACAATTTTAGGCGTATCGTCTATTGTAACTAGGCGCCGATAAGGAGCATATTATGTCATTTTCGTTTTTTGGGTTATTAAACTTGCCGTGGTGGGGCTATGTGATTTTCAGTTTGGTAATGACCCATATCACGATGGTCTCTGTTACCGTCTTTTTACATCGTGCTCAGGCGCACCGAGCGCTTGATTTGCATCCCATCATGAGCCATTTTTTCCGTTTTTGGTTATGGTTAACGACCGGCATGGTGACCAAAGAATGGGTAGCGGTGCATCGCCGCCATCACGCCAAATGTGAGACTCCGGAAGATCCCCATAGTCCGGTAGTTGAAGGTATTTCAAAAGTTTTATGGGAAGGTGCAGAGCTGTATCGTACTGCGAAGAAAGACCCGGCAACCTTATCAAAATACGGTAAAGGCACGCCGGATGACTGGATTGAAAAACGTCTTTATGGTAGTGGCGGTAAATCAGGCGTGTTCGTTATGTTGCTGATTGATTTGTTATTACTGGGTGTGCCTGGCTTAATCGTTTGGGGCATACAAATGATGTGGACGCCATTTTTTGCTGCCGGGGTGATTAATGGTATTGGCCATTATTTTGGTTACCGTAACTTTGAATGTGCGGATGCTTCAACCAATATTGTACCGTGGGGTATTTTGATTGCCGGTGAAGAGTTGCACAATAACCACCACGCTTACGGCACTTCTGCTAAATTGTCGGTGAAATGGTGGGAGTTTGATATCGGCTGGACTTATATCCAGGCGATGCGCGCTGTAGGTCTGGCTAAAGTAAAACGTCTGCCGCCAAAAATGTTTGCCGATACCGGTAAGACAGAGATCGATTTGGATACGGTAAAAGCATTATTTACCAATCGCTTGCAAGTGCTTGCTGATTACTCCAGGCGAGTCATTGCACCGGTATTTAAAATGGAACGTAAGGCTACGTGGGACGGTAATAAAAAACGTACCCTATCCGGCTATGTGAAAAAATTGTTGATTCGCGATAAATTCCTGGTCACTCCCAAGGAAGAAACCGTGCTTAAGCAAGTGTTTTCATCAAGTGAACGTTTGGCGACGGTCTATCGTTTTAAAAGCCGTTTGCTGGAAATTTGGGGCAAGCGTGGCGCCAGCAATGAAGAATTGTTAAAAGAAACACAAGAGTGGTGCCAACAAGCAGAAACCAGTGATATTGACGCCTTGCGTGAATTTGCCGGTTTTGTGCGTTCTTATCAACAGCGTGCTGCCTAGTCGGATATAGCTTATGCCCAAACTGGTCATCTTGGATCGTGATGGCGTGATCAATCACGATTCGGATGGCTACATCAAATCGGCACAAGAATGGCTGCCCATTGCTGGTTCAATCCAAGCCATTGCGCAGCTCTCTCAAGCCGGCAAGAAAGTGGCTGTTGCTACTAACCAATCAGGTATTTATCGTGGCTTGTTTCAGGAAACAGACTTACAAGCCATGCACGATAAAATGCAACAATTGGTGCGCGAAGCAAATGGCCGTATTGATATGATTGCTTATTGTCCTGACGGGCCTGACAGCGGTTCATCACGCCGCAAACCTGCGCCGGGTATGTTGCTGGAAATTGCCGCTGTTTTAGCCGTGCCATTGTCTGAAGTGGTATTCATCGGTGATAGTTACACTGATTATGGTGCGGCACAAGCAGCCGGCTGTGAGTTTATCTTAGTGCGTAGTGGCAAAGGCGAATCAACCTTAACCCAACACCCTGAATTACTTGATCATGTGGCTGTGTTTGATAATCTGCAACAAGCAACACAGTGGTTATTGGAGCAGCATTGATGAAGTGGTGGTATGCTTTGCGTTCTTGCGCGTACTATGTGGTGTTTTTCGTCACTTCAGCGTTGTGGGTATGGACCTTTATGATTACGGCTTTGTTTTCCTTCAAGCTGACTTACCAGGCTCAGCGCTTGTGGTGTTGGTTTAATGTATGGTGCTGTCGTTGGTTGTGTGGGCTGCGTTATGAAGTTCACGGCAAAGAGCACTTATGTGACTTGCCGGTGATTTTCTTCAGCAAGCACCAGTCCGCTTGGGAGACAATTGCGCTACCTTTTATACTACCCTATAGCTGTTTTGTGGCGAAAAAATCGTTATTTCAAATTCCTTTTTTTGGCTGGGGTATGTATTTTGCTAAACATATTCCGATTGACCGTGGCCAGGGAATTAAAGCGCTCAAAAAAGTAATCGAGCACGGCAAAGATCGCATCCATCGCGGCATTTCAATTCTGCTATTTCCTGAAGGTACGCGCGTGGCACCGACACAGACAGTAGCTTTTCATAAAAGCGGCGCTATGTTAGCTAAAGCCGTAGGCCGTCCAGTGGTGCCGATTGCCCATAATGCCGGACAGTGTTGGCGGCGTAACAGTTTTATTAAGTATCCTGGCAAAATCACAGTGGTTATTGGTCCGCCCATTGATATTACTGGCATGAGTGTTGATCAGATTAATCAATCGGCCAGCGACTGGATTTGTGCCACCATGGCGTCAATTGAGTCTGAGTCTGTGGAGTGAACCGTAACATGGCCTAATTTACGCCCGGCCCGCGGTGACTTGCCGTAATCATAAATGTGTACCTGGCCAGGAGGTCTAAAGCTATCCGGTAACAGATTGCCGATCAAATTGATCATACAGGTTGTGCCGTGACTGTTCGTGTTGCCCAACGGCATATCAGTAATGGCGCGCAGATGGTTCTCAAATTGGCTGGTGGCGCAGGCTTCAATCGTGAGATGACCTGAGTTATGTACACGTGGTGCCATTTCGTTGGCGACTAAACCATCTTCGGTTACAAAGCATTCCAATGCCAATAAACCAACGTACTTAAGCTTCTCTAAGATAGCTACCATCATGTCACGGGCTTGCTGCTGATGAGTGTCATCGCCGGGTAGCCACGATTGGCGTAAAATACCGTCGCGGTGGATGTTGGTAATCAGCGGATACACAACAATCTGGCCGGAAACATTGCGCGCAGCCAGGCAAGAAACCTCAGCGCTGAAATCGACAAAGCCCTCTAAAATAGCCGGCTGTTTATCAATTGCCTGCCAGGCTTCTTGAGCTTGTGTGCCCCGCTGAAGACGAAATTGGCCCTTACCGTCATAACCAAAGCGGCGGGTCTTTAAAATCCCTGGCGTGCCGATTTGTGAGATAGCAACTTCCAATGAGCCAAGATCATCTACAGCAGTAAATGGTGCCGTAACAATACCCAGTGATTGGAAAAATTGTTTTTCATTGAGGCGGTCTTGGGCACAGGCAATAGCCTCGATGCCGGGGTAAAGCGGCTTGTCTGTTGCGATAGATTGTAGTATCTCAACGTCGACATTTTCATTCTCTAAGGTGATGATGTCACATTGGCCAACAAAAGCCTCCATGGCTGTTGGGTCATGCATATCTGCAATGAGATATTGTGAATTACGCGTGGCAGGCGTATGCGCTTGGTCACTCAGTACTAAGGTTTGCAACCCTAATGGGTAAGCACTATGTGCCAGTAATTGTGCTAGCTGTCCTGCACCTAAAATGCCCACTTTCATATGGTTTGCTCCTCAAGGATGTGGCAATCATTTTAGAAGAGGTTGAGGTTGCAGTGCAACTTATTGGGCAACCTCTTCATGTTCGGAGGTCGACAATGATACCACACTATTTTTAGCCGAATCGGTTGCAGAAGTAGCAGTGAGGTTTTGATCTTGAATGTAGTTATAGAGTGTTTGTGGATGGCATCCGACCAGCTTGGCAATGGAAGCTTTGCTGATGTTCAGACTCAAGTAATTGATAATGTCATTGCGGTAGCGGTCAAGCTTGCGTGATTTATTTTTACGGCCTTTGGGGCGCCCTAACATAATGCCAGCGGCGCGGCGGCTTTTTAAGGCATCTTCGGTACGTTTGGAAATAAACTCAACTTCAGCACATTGTAGCAGTTGGATAAGGCCCCCGGTCATAATTTCTGCCTCCGGAACATATTCAAGCCCATATTCAGTAATAATCAGCTTGAGCTGGCGACGGGCCATAACCTGCAAAATCTCTAATAATTGCAGCGTTGAGCGTGCTATCTGGCTAGCGCGTGTAATGATGATGGTATCACCGGCTTTGGCTGTTTTAGTCGTGAGGTCAAATAAGGCGCGTTTTTCCCAGTGGACACGTGCGTGCTGAGGATCATCAATTATCCTCAGGTTGTTAATCTGGTGTTGGGTAGCGTAATTAGTGATGCGATCAATAGTCTTTTTGGGGTTGATATCCTGGTTAGTTACATAGCCGAAAAACATTAATGCCACCCTATAAGGAATGATAAAAATCAAGGAAAGGCCATGATAATTTATTATTTGCAGAATGTAAATTGCAAAAAGACCAAGACAGAGATATTGACTGATAAAATCCCAACTAAGGGTGTGGGGTAATTGCTATAATCGTTATAGTTTTCTTGCTTGGACCATAATGCCAAAATATTCTATAGGTGGCCGGCGTTTTATTTTCAGCGTAAGCCTCAAATACTTCCTCACCATTAGGCCCACGGATAGATTCATATTTGTGTGTATTTAAGCTAGGATGTTTGGGATTTTTTTGCAAGTAACCCAAACATTTCCTCACTGCTTTAAGACGTTTAGCTAAGGCATTATTTTTTTCTAATGCCTGTAGGTCTATCTCAGCCTGATGTGTAAATAGTAATTTAAATATCATTCAATCAATACGATCATCTGCGTATTGAGAAAAATCACCCTTGCTCGCAACACGCCCTTTAGCAGAGTCTTCTAAACCTTTTCTAACTTTACTTAATGCTATTTTGTTATCAAACAGCCACTTCTCGTGTGCAGGAATTTCTACACGTGGTTCTAAAATTAATTTATGGTCTTTAGTCTCAGTAACAAGATAACCACTAACTCCATCTGCTAAATGCCCTAATGTAATTCTTCCCTTCGAATCAGGCCTTAAAATTTTAGATAGCATGTCAATTTCCAACAGTTTGTTCTATTGTTATTATATACCAGTGTGGGAGATTTTAAAAGTGGGATTTCCCACAAGTAAATCATTACCTGACTTCAATAGGATTAGATTCAAATCTGCCTTGATAGCGCCTATTTCCATAGTACGTTGCTTTCTTACATTTTATCTAAAGCCGCGTAAAACCCCTGGGGGATATAAGCGGCATTGGCAAAGCCAGTCAGTGAGGTGCTTTCTGCAACATTGGCAATACGTAGAGCGTATAAGTTTAGACTTAAGACCAATCGAGCCTGTTCTGTGGCAATATGCCGGTTGCTGTCGTTTGTTTTTTAGATTGCGAGCCAGCATTATTCTTGAGATTATTTGCTGCGTAATCATTAAGGGAATATTAGGGAATATTTAATATGTTATCACAATCTGGAGATGATAGAGAAGGTAATGGTGGATCTGTCGGTCAAACTGCTCAGGGTAATTTAGCTGCCACTGCTGCATCATCTGCCGCAGCCAGTAGCGCTTCCAGTGCTGCCGCATCAGACGCCGGTGCCGCAGCATCCTCTGCTGCGGCCAGTAGTGGTTCCGGTGCTGCTACTTCAAAAGGCACTGCAGCTAAAAGTGCTGATCAATCTGCAAGTTGGATAGACAAACTGGATAAAGAGCTTTTATCGAAGCTAGAGGCACTGTTTGAAGGTGCTATTAATCGTGCTATAGAAACAGAGAGGCTTGAAGGAGTAACGGAACAGTTAGGCAACCTTATCTTGAGTCGGATGCCTGTTGCTAGACGAAAGGCAGGCATGGATTTGGGTAAGATTTGCACGCTAAAAATGAGGCCGAAGGAAGGCTGCTCTGAAGAAGAACTGAGGTTAGCTGTAGCAGCTCACATTCGTCTGTGGGGGAAAAACATTGCAGGACCATTTGTTGCGAAGATGGACGAATTAATTCGAGATATTAATAAGGCTAACGATTGTGATGAAAGCGTTACCGACACATCAGTCACTCCTGTGGATTCGGAAAAACTCTATATTGATGGCACGCAAGAGGGGAGGCTCTTTAAATGCATTAGGCAACTTATTGAATTGACAAAACCAGATGCTACACGTCATCAAGATATTGCGAATCTAAACCGCGAATTCCAACGTATATGTGACCTCATGGTTAACGGTAAAGGCATTATTGCTGATGTAGATGATACCAAGAGCGTTGAGGAGAGGTTTAATGATCTGCTGCAACCGTTTTTGGCTTCTCATAATATAGCGACCGGAACTTTTGCGGGGGCTTTAGACTATTATGAAATGGAAGAGTCGACGTTTAAGGTTGTTGAGTACTCTTGTCTCGATAGAGTCAAAAAGATGGCGCCTAACTTTATGACAATAACAGATACCTCAACTAGCGATGCCGATTTTGAGCAATCTAAGCAACAGTTGTTAGAGATGAGCTGTACGGGTTGCGGTCTAGATGCCATTAATGAGCGTTTCAGTGAAATAATTAAACAACCAGATAGCGCTATATTCGAGGCGGTTAGACAAGGTGCTTTAAGAGGTAATGAGGTCGGCTTCAGGCGGGTGAAACATGCCTATGAAAAAATAATGCGAGGGCTGTCCGAGGACATTAAGGCGCAAAAAAAAGAGATAAACCGTTCTATAGAGGAGCTAACAGCGCTGGCAAAGAAGATAAGCAGTAGCGCGGATAAGGCTAGTGATGTTCCTATTGAGAAAGAGAGGCTAGAATCCCAAGCTGAAGGTGATAGGGTTGATGCATTTAACGCACTTAACAAGGTATTGGCAGATGATATGCCCGACAGCGAGGCTATCGTTTATGGGAGCGATCATGCGCACCATGAAGACAGAGCTTGCCAAGCCAGTGCAGGCACGTCACTTGACGGTAAGAGTGGCCAAACATTGGAAGACTCGGTTAACGAGAAAATGGCGCCGACGTTTTCTAAGCTGGAACAATATATTAATTTGATCGCCAAAGTAAGCTCAGAGCGACAGAGATTAGCTGATAAAAAAGCTCGAATTGATGAGTGTCGCTTGGATCTGGTGGAGAAGGGGATTGAAGAAATGGATACCACGCCCGCGGCCAGTTCAGCGGCTGTGGCAAGCACTTCATCTGCCGCTGCCAGCTCTGTGGCTGTTGCCAAGGCAGCAGAGGACACTCGTCCGGACTTTAAGAATGCGGTGTTACAGGAGTTTCAAAAAACGCTTGAAACTGTGAAAATGCCTGCTCTTGGCGGTGAGGCCGGTTCTGATGATGATGCCGTGATGGTGGCTTTGGAGAACACCAAAGTCGCTGGTGATCTTATTGCGAAATTTCAGGGTAAAAAGGGAGCCGGTGGCAGTGCTATAGACAATCAAACGGCACATGAGCTGTTTGGTCAACACTTGGTGTCCATGATTGTGGTATTGGGTACGGCGTTTAATGATCAGCGGGACAGATTAAGGAAATTGCGAGATTTAGGTGTTAGTTGTGAAGCGGCAGAGATTGCCGAGGCGATTGATACGCGTTCAGCGCGATTTGAGTTTACTCTGCCTGAAGGGGCGAGTCGCAAGTTGGTCTTTATACAACAGAGTGATACTGGTAAGAAAGCACGGTTCGAAGGTACGTTGTTTGGCGCTTTACGGGCGTTGTTAGCATCGCTCACTTTGCATGATGGTGCTAAAGAAAAGGATTTCGAGAGTCTCAATACTGCATTTTCAAAATGTACCCGTAACAGTGTAGAGGCTAGGGTGCAAGGCTATGTGACAGTTTGGCGCTTAAACATATTGGCGATGTGTGTGGGCGAATCAGAGACATTAATACCTATTGTAAAAAGATAGAATGTGGGCGTGATGCCAGCCAGCAACAAAAGGCTTCTGCAAGCGCAGCTCAGGCTGGCAATACTTTAAAAGAACCTCCGCGCCGAGCATCACAGGGTAAGTCATCTGCCGCGGCTGCTGCAGCATCAAGCACTTCGTCTGCAAGAGCGGTAGTGAGATTACTGCCATCAGTTTTCAATGACGAGCTTTCGTCTCCTCTTACTGAAAAAACGCAGTCGGATAAGGCGTTTGAGAAGGGGATTAAAGTACTGGCTAACCCTTCAGACAATAATAAAAAAGCCGTTGATAAGCTGCGTGGATTATGCAGTGCGGTTGATGTAATTGGGAACAATAACCCCCATAGCCGGAGTTATTTTTTCACTCTCACTGCAATAAGAGCGTGCGTGCGGGGAAACCGTTTGACCTCGGCAGCGACAGCGCTGTTGGCCAAACTGGACGCACTGACATGCAGGCATAAAGCACATTTGGCGGAAATAGCCGGCCTGCGAAAACGTCTAAAGGCGACTGAGCAAACCTCGGGAGATACAGGTGTGGCCTCAGCGACTGTGGCTATAATGCTCCCAACAGTGCAATATCCGGAATCAGCAGCAGATTTCTATGCTAGCAATCATGGGCGCAGTAGCAGTGCTGACAAAGGTGTATTTTTCAGCAACTTCGAGTCAATTGTAAGAGTACTGAAGCTACCTGATGAGGCAACGTGGCTTGCGAGGATTGAAGCGTTATCCGAGCAGTGTCGAGAGACTCTTTCAACTCCTGATGAATTTAAGCACGACGAAGACTTAGAAGCACAAATCAGGCGTAAGGCAAAGCCGTTATGTGATGCAAATGAGCAATTACTTTCTGTGTTAATTGAAATAAGGGAGCGTTGCAAAGCAGTGCAGCGTGGCAATGAGGTGTTGGTAGCCTCTATTAAGTCACTGAGAAAACAGTTAAGGGCTAAGCCGAAGCCCTCAAAGGAAGGAGTGATTGACAGCGCTAAGCAACACGGTGCTTTAGCTCAAGGCGCAGCAGCATCAAGTGCTTTGCCTGAAGGTGATACGTCAGTAAACGCTTTATCCAGGGGTGCTGCGGCATCAAGTGTTGAAGATGATGATGGAGCAAGTATTTCCTCAACCAAAGCGGTCATATTCGACTTGGGCGATACTGAAAAACCTGGGCGAGATGTTGCTGATGCTGGCACGGGTGTTAAGCGTTCTATGGGGGCAGCCGCTGCGGGGCAAGCTTCGGCTGACACAGTGGCAAGAAAACCTACCACAGCGGCAGCAGCACTATTGATGAGAGCGCAAACCAGTCAGCAATTGAATCAAGAGCTGGCTAATGCTAAGAACGCTTTGAGTCTCTTCAGAAAAAAATACTTCGAACTTCAGCAACAATATTCTGTGATTGAGCAAGAGCTATCTCAAACAATACTGGACAATAGACAGTTGAGTGTAGCGCTTAGCACGGGTCAGGCGCAATACGCTGCGCTTATAGCGCGGGCGCAAGCTGCGGAGCGTCGAGTGGCTGAGTTGGAAGCGCAAAACGCTGCAAAATCTCATTTGGAAGCTAAACAACGACTTGAGAAATCTGTACAAGAACTACAGGTACAACTGAAAGCTGCACAAGAACGTGCTGAAAGTACAGAGAAGCGATGTGCTGCGTTAACAGCGCGGTTGTCTGCACAGTCTGGACCACCGCCTGGGACTAGTGCCGATAGCACAGCGTCAGTGACATTGGCATCAGCAGCGAGCGCTGCTGCCGGGGGGGTGGTTAAAAAAGATGATGCGCAAGTAAAAACGCTTGATGAAGCAAAGGCTGCGTTAGCTAAATCGCAGAGATTAGTTACCATATTGCGTGAAGAGTTAAAAACAGCGCAAAAGGAAAAGAAAAAAGCTGAGGAGAAGTTGCTTGATCAAGCCGGGGAAGTTGTAGGGTCTTATCCGTATGACGCTGAGGTTTTACCACTGTTGTGTCGCAAGTATAAAGAGGGCAGTCATTGCCAAGCGATGCAAAAAGCACTTGCTAGAGTGGTGGTTGCGTATGACCAGTTGCAGGGGACTATTAAGGTGATCGAAGCTTCTCAGCCATCAGTGCGACATAGTGGCAGGAAACCTGTGGTATCAAAGATAGGCAAAGCAAAAGCGACTATAGAGAATTTACAAGAAGAACTCAAAAATTTACGGGGATTACTGGTAAAACAGTGTCAATTAGATCCAGAACTGAAAATGCGTTTGGAAGACAATCCGGCGCTAAAAGCACTTATACGAAAAGATGAGAAGCCGAAAAAGCCTCCGCAAGCAGCCGCAGCCGCCAGCACAAGAAGCGGCAGGCCGGCTCACCATTAATGTGCGTATTTACCATCGATTATTTAACTAAAGCTTCCAGGCCAGTCTTGACCTCAAGCCGCTTTAGGGCGATGATCGTCGCAACATGATGAAACACCAGGATAACGTGAAAGAGCAAATTATCGCGCTGTTACAACAAGCAGTGATGACAATGCAACTGACACCGCCGCCGCAGATTCAACTTACCCGTTGCCGTCAGAAGGAGCATGGAGATTTTGCTACCAACATTGCCATGAACTTGGCTAAACAAGCCGGCAAACCACCGCGTGAACTGGCTCAGCAATTAGTAGACCATCTCGGGCAGCCCGAGGGTATTGAAGCGATTGAAGTTGCCGGCCCGGGGTTTATTAATTTTCGCTTGGCACAAATTATACAAGGCCAAGTTATTGAACAGGTTCTTGCTGAGCAAGATCAATATGGGCGTGTTAACGTCGGTGCCGGTAAAAAAGTCCATTTGGAGTATGTGTCTGCTAACCCGACCGGTCCTTTGCATGTTGGGCATGGGCGTGGTGCAGCCTATGGTTCCAGTCTGGCCAGGCTGCTTGATTTTGCCGGATTCTCTGTACATTCAGAGTATTATGTCAATGATGCCGGACGGCAAATGAATATCCTGGCGGTGAGTGTGTGGCTGCGTTACTTAGAATTGCGTGGTGTAAGGTTGGTGTTTCCTGCCAATGCTTACCAGGGGGACTATATTATTGATATTGCGCGTACCCTTGCAGCGACGCATGGTGATGCGTTTTACCACGACGCGGGGGCTGTATTTGCCAATTTGCCGACTGATGAACCGCAAGGTGGCGATAAAGAAGTGTATATTGATGCTTTAATTTCACGAGCTCGTAGCTTGTTGGGTGAGCCGGCCTACAGGGTAGTGCATGATGACACCCGCGATGCCATTTTAGCCGATATCAAAGGCGATTTGGCTGAGTTCGGTACGGATTTTGATGAATGGTTTTTTGAGCAGTCGTTGTTTGACCAGGGCGCGGTTGAATACGCCGTTAACCGTCTGAAACAAACGCATTTAACTTATGAGCAAAACGGTGCATTGTGGTTTAAGTCTACCGACTTTGGCGATGACAAAGACCGTGTATTGGTGCGTGATAATGGCCAGACCACTTATTTTGCTTCAGATGCGGCTTATCTGGTCAATAAATTTGATCGTGGTTATGATGAGGCGATTTGTATTTTGGGCGCCGATCATCATGGTTATATTGTGCGGCTGCGTGCACTGCTCACAGCGTATGGCTATGAGCCATCACAACTGACTATTCCTGTTGTGCAGTTTGCTGTGCTCTATCGTCATGGTGAGCAAGTTAAAATGTCAACGCGCAGTGGCTCATTTGTAACGTTGCGAGAGCTGCGCGAAGAAGTCGGTACTGATGCGGCACGCTTTTTTTATAACATGCGTAAAGTAGAACAACATTTAGATTTTGATTTGGATTTGGCCAAGTCTAAGTCCAACGACAATCCGGTTTATTATGTGCAGTATGCTCATGCTCGTATTGAGAGTGTAATGCGCCAACTTACAGCGCAAGGTGGACAATATGATGCAACGCAGGCTATGAGAGAACTGGATCAGTTAACGCTACCACATGAAAGTGACTTGTTGGATCAGTTGGCGCGTTTCCCGGAACTGATTACTCAATGTGCGGCGAAGTATGAGGTGCATCAAATGACTTATTATTTGCGCGAACTCGCGAATGCATTTCATAGCTACTACAATGTGCAAAAGTTTGTCGATAATGGTGCGCCGACTTTGCAGGCACGGATTGCGCTAATCTTGGCGGTGAGGCAAGTACTGCGTAACGGCTTGACGATTTTAGGCGTATCGGCGCCAGAAGCGATGTAGGTGTAGATGATGCGAGATTTTGCTAACCAAAAAAGCCTGTTAAAAGAATCCGCTACCAATCAACGTCAGCGCTCTGGTGATCAATTGCGGCGTGATGTCCCTGATGATAAGCCACGGCGTTATGGCCGTTGGCTACTGCTGGCAATCATTGTGTTAGTCATTGTCATGATTATTGTAGTAAAGCATGCTACCTCACCTCAACAAAAAACCACGCCGTCTACGCCACAAAATACCGCATCAAAGACGCAGCCAGCGCAAGGGGGCGATGGTAAGTCGCCGACCACGAGTACTAATCAGGTAGCCAATAAGCCGCCAGAGAAAAAACCAAACAAACCCGTCTTTGATTTTTATACCGTGCTACCAAAGCAAAAAGCCCAGCCTGAAACAACACAACCGGCAGATGGTCAAGGCCAACAAGCCAGTCAGGTGGCACAATCAAACAAGCAGTTTACGTTGCAAGTGGCTTCTTATCAAAGCGAGCAATTAGCCCAACAATTGCGTTCTCAGTTAATTTTATTGGGTTTAAAGCCTACTATTGTGTCGACTCAGTCAGGTTGGTATCGCATTGATGTGGGCCCGTATGACTCAATGCGCGCTGCTGATAAAGTGCGCCATCAATTGCAGGACAGTGGCATTAACGGTGCAATGATCCGCCAGGGACAATAAACGGGTGATGTTGCTGGGGTGCTTCGAGGCTCTACTGTGCCAAATGCTGGTTTTTTAATGAGACGTAATGTGCTGCACTGTAATGAAAGAAATCACACTCCTGCTCAGTAAGTTGGCGTATTTTTTTAGCTGGACTACCAGCATAAAGAAAACCACTTTCCAGTTGTTTGCCCGCAGTGACTAAACTGTGTGCGCCAATAAAGGTATAAGGCGGAATAAGTGCGCCATCAAGAATTACTGCGTTCATACCGACTAAGCATAGGTCTTTGATGGTGCAGCCGTGCAAAGTGACGTTATGCCCGATTGTGACGTCATTACCGATAGTCAGCGCATAAGCACGATCATTGAATGGGCTGTGATGACTGGTGTGCAAAACCGCACCGTCTTGGATATTACTGCGTGCGCCGATAATAATAGGCTCCAGATCACCACGAACCGAAGCACACGGCCATATCGAGGCATCATCCCCCAAACTGACCTGGCCGCTAACCACTGCACTTGGGTCGATCATCACTTCATGGCCCAATTGTGGGCTGTGCTGGTTAAATGAACGAATCGCGTTTCTTTGCATGCTGTTTTCCTATTGAGCTATATGGTTTAGGGTTAAAAGCAGTATAATGGCCTGTAAGCAATCAAGATGGGATGGCTGTTTATGTGGTTAGATAAAATCTTAACGCAAAAACAACGCGATGTAGAGCTTTTGGCGACTATTGACCCACAAACATTACCCTTGGCCGACGGACGATTTTATCATGCGTTAGGTCAAGCGCCTTTTGCCTTGATTGCCGAGATGAAAAAAGCCTCGCCTTCCGAGGGCGTGATGGCCAAACAATATGATCCGCCACAGCGTGCCAGGTTGTATCAACAAGGTGGTGCCACAGCCATTTCAGTGCTGAGCGATCAGCACTTTTTTCAAGGGGACTTCTCTGATATTAAGGCAGTAACCCAGGCAGTGGATTTGCCGGTGTTGTGTAAAGATTTCATTATTGATGCTAAACAGGTTTATCATGCCCGTGCTGCCGGAGCTCAGGCTGTGCTATTGATCGTGCGTATCTTGGACGATGTGCAATTGGAGGCGTTATTTAACTTGATTGAATCATTAGGCATGAGCGCGTTGGTGGAGATTTTTGACGCGCAAGATTTAGCACGCGCTTTGGCAGTAGGCGCTAGTGTCATTGGCATTAATAATCGTAACCTAGATAGCCTGGCTATGGATGTCTCACATAGTTTGCAGTTGGCAAAACAGGTGCCTGATAGTGTGATTTGTTTAAGTCTGTCGGGTGTTAAGCAGCCACAAGATGTCGTGCCCTATACCCAAGACTGCCGGGGGGTGTTGCTGGGTACGGCGGTTATGAAGGCAGCCGATCCGGCACGATTTTTACAAGATACTCAACACTGTCTTCATGCGGTTCTCGGCAAAAATACGGCCCAATAATTGCGATTTCTCAAACACCATGTTGCGTAAGAAGAAGCTCTGTAAGTCTGGGCTACTGTCTTTGTTCTTTTGTGCATAATTGATAATTTTCATCACCAGATCAGCGTTTAAGCTTTGTAGTTTGTGGATCATATAAAGCATATAAGCAGCAGGTAATTGGTTGAAAATATCAATCAGTTTACGTGCATCAGCTTCATCAGGCTTGAGGCTGGAGCAATAATCCACCAAATCGGCAACCGCTTGTTTTTCTTCATGGCTCAGTGCCGCAATGGTGGTTTCGAGCTTTTCTAAGTTAATCAGGATGTCATTAATAATCGGATTACGAAAAGAATTCCAATGGTTAATGATGTCTTGATCGAGTTCTTCGGGGGTCATGGCAGGCTGCTAACATCTTTAAACTTATGGTAAATATTATAGCATAGCCTTGGCAGAGTGGGCGTTATTGTTTCATAGGGTTGTGTTTCATAATAATACTTTGCAATACAAGTGGTTGGACTGCAATAAGAAGGATAATGTTACCTATGTTACAAATGTCATTTTTACTCGCCGCACCTCTTTACGTAATATAGGAGCCTGTCTATAGTTATGTATAGCTATGGTGATTAATATCATTGTGAGCCACAATAAAACAACAATAGCCATAATTTGGGATAAGATGATTAAATCCAGCATGAAGCAATGGGTAACTGTGATACTGCTAATGATCACTGGCATCAGTGTTGCATTAGCAGCGACGCCTCAATATCCCCCTTTACCACAAGCCAATGCTGTGCCTTCAACTCAACAGCAAGTCACTGTACATGAAACCGGTCAGGGGCCCTCTCATCAAGTGATGACCGAGAAAGAACTCAAACAAAAAGCATTTGAGAACATGCTGCAGAAATACTTTCCGCTCACGCCGGATCAAATTCACCAATTTAAAAATCGTGCTGCAGAACAGCAAAAGGCTAATGCCTTGCCACCAGGCCCTGCACCGGCAAAAGGGACCTCTGCCATCGTAACGGTGAACTTAAAACCAGGCTCGGTTATGCCGGTGGTTCGTATCGGTCAGGGCATGATCACTTCATTGGTATTTATTGATGCCAATGGCACCGTATGGCCTATTACCTCTTATAGTATTGGTAATTCCAGTGCTTTTAATGTTAGCTGGGACAAACATAGTGGCGTGTTAATGGTGCAAGGCGAGAAGCTATACGCACAAACTAATGTCAGTATCATGCTAAAAGGATTGCCCATTCCGGTAATGATGACGCTGCTTGTGGGACAACACGACTGGGACTTCATGGATTACATTCGCATTAATCAAAACCAACCGGTTGGTAACAATAATGGCCTGTCTGCTGGGCCAACCCAAGCGCCACAGTATTTGATTGCATTGCTCAGTGGTATCCCACCTTCCGGTGCGGTGCAACTGCGCACTTCCAGTACTATGGTAACAGCATGGTCTTATCAGGGTCATTATCTGATTTTATCGTCTGGTGAGTTGATGTCACCGGAGTGGAAGGCCCGAGTCAATGGACCTGGCCCCAATGGCTATCATGCTTATACTATCGCGCCAACGCCGCTGGTGATGGTTTCATTTAACGGTCAGCTCTATCGTATCACCTTAACAGAACCGCCGGTGTTTTATAAAAATAATGGCGACTTGCAAGGTGTGGCGACTTATGGCCAACCCAACGTACAGTCGCAGCAATTTGTGAAACAAATCAATGCACCCAAGTTACAGCCGATGTCAGGTGGCAGTAGTGCGTCATCACAGTCCGATACCAGTGGTGGATCGTCATTAACTTCAAGGTTGTCCAATGTACTGCATGGGGGTGGGTGATGAAAGCAATGCTCGGTAAACTATCACATTACCCACGCTTACGTGTGCTTATTATCTTAGTGATTTTGGTGGTTGTCTTTGTGGTGATTTTGAACTTTATGTCCAGTGGCAAAAAGAATCCTACCCCTCAACTACCGCCATCACATGTGCAATCAGGCCAGGCACAGTCCAGTGGCCCGGTATCTAAAGCACAGTCTCAGTATTACCAACACCTCAATAAGTCAGTCAACCGCCACCAATATCAGCAAAAAGTATCTGAGGGACAAACGGTATTAAGCAATGTGTTTAGTGATGGTACAACCCCTCAGTCAAAGGGGCATTTATCAGCAACAGCAAATGTGACGCCACCATCACAATTTAAGCACTTTGATAAAGATGCTCAGACCCCACTACAACGTCTGTCAGCACTCAATCCCATTAACCAGGCCAATAGCGTCTTTGGCACCGGTAAAAAATCAACCACTGAACCTGGCAGTTCCGCTGCAGGGAATAATAATGCAGCGGGCGCAACAACAGGGGCCAGCATCGTTCAGACACAACAGCAAGCTATACAGAGCTTAGAATCCACCTATCGAAATGCCATCTCTCAGGCAACCGGCTCGTGGAATCTACCCAAAATGGCACAAACCCAGGGTGTACATACACAAGAGCGCCGTGCTGCTACAAAAGCGCCGCCGATACCTCATGTGGTGGTAAAAGCAGGAACGATTTATTTTGGTGTTATGGATACAGCACTTGATAGTGACCAGTCAGGTACGCCGGTTCTGGCAACCATCGTGAGTGGTCCTTATACCGGTGCCAAGTTAATGGGGACCTTCAAGCGTGAAAATGATCGTCTGGTAGTGCGCTTTAATACCATGTCAATGCCACAATGGGCGAACACATTGTCCATTGATGCCTATGCCGTTGATGCCAATACGGCTAATAATGCTATTGCAACCAGTGTCAATCATCACTATTTGCTGCGTTATGGTATGTTATTTGCTGCAGCTTTCTTAGAAGGCTTTGGTAATGCCTATCAATCCTTTACCTATGCCTGTCCGCCTGGTACAGCAAGCTGTAATATTGTCAACAGTAACGGCCTGCAGAATAACAAGGTAACTTTCACTACAGCGGCTTACCAAGGTTTAGGGCAGGTTGGTACCAATTTAGGCCAGGCAGCACAATCCGTGTTTGATATGCCACCTACCGTTAAAGTGGCTCAAGGCACAGGTATTGGTGTGTTATTTATGTCAGATATTACGATTTCTCAGTAAAAGGTGATGAAACGATGAGCGAGAAAAAACACAATAAAGATGAACAATTAGAGTTTGATGAAGCAACTCAAGGTCTGGGCGAAACCTCAGATGAAAACCTTGATGATTTGTCAGAAGGCTTTGATGATGGCTTTGAGCAAGAGGGATTTACAGACTCAAATGAAAATGAGGGTTTTGATGAGTTTTCTCTAGATGATGATATGGATGATGGCGCTGAGTCGGTATCAAATAAGAAATCTTCCGGCAAATCAGGGTTGATGGACCTGGTCAAAGCTAATTTGATTTATATTATCGGCGGTATTGCTGTGGGTGGCTTTGCGTTGTACATGATTATGGGGATTTTATTTCCGTCTACTCCAAAACAA
>JANQIS010000197.1 GCA_028282045.1 Gammaproteobacteria bacterium | reverse complement strand
TGGCAGGACTGGCTGGTTATCGGTATTGAATTTGGGTGCATGGCAGGAGTGATCATTCTGGGCGTGCTTGGCTCTTTATTTGGTGGCCCCACGACATGACAGGCATGGGTGTAGTGGATACAGGCGGGCTGGCGGCGAAAGAAATATTGTATGGTGGAATTTAAAAATCCTTTACTTAATGAGCCGTATATGGGTCGCGCTTTGTGTTTTATCTCTGCTAAGCTGTTGTGGCTGAATATCGCTAATGCGTAAATTGAGCAATAGCTTTTACCCACGCCAGCCCTTCAAGTTGTTGTACCCGTGTTTTAAGCGTTTGGGCTGTGTCGTCCGGATGGACCAGACAGCGTTTTTGTACCACGACAGCACCGGCATCCACCTGTGCAGTCACGTAATGCACGGTACAACCACTCTCATGCTCACCAGCATCGAGGACACTTTGATGCACTGCCAAGTCCATCAAACCGGCATGCCTGGGTAACAAGGAAGGATGAACATTGAGCATCTTACTGGGCCATTGTTGGCAAAGCCATGGTGAGACGATACGCATATAGCCAATCATCAACACCATATCGACTTGATACTGTTGCAGCACCGCGTGAACTTCACGGTCGACAGTTTGACGGTCTTTGCCTTTAGTATCCAGTGTATGACAAGGAATGCTATGGCGTTGCGCACGCTGCAATATCGGTGCGTCCGCTTTATTGCTGATCACTACCATCACCTGCGCATCCAATTCGCCGCATGCGATGGCCGCAAGGATTGGTTCTAAGTTAGTACCACGAGTTGATCCGAGCACGCCAAGCTTAAGCGTCATCGGTCTGCCCTGAAGTCATTGACCAAATCAATACGCTGTTGGATTAAAGCTTGGGTACCAATATCAGATCGGTAAAACACCGGACCGGTCACAGCCTGCGCCATCGTCTGTGTTTGTTGTTGTGCCGCTTCAATGGTTTTACCTATACCAAGCACTGCCACTGCTCTTGAGCCGGTCATGATTAATTGATCACCCTGCTGATCAACCGCTGCCAAGTAAAGTTGTTGCTGCGGTGTGACCTGGCTAACATCAATGGCCTTACCTTTGAGCGGTTCATCAGGATAACCCTCTGGTACAATATATTTGCACACGGTGGCCAGAGATTTAAATTTTACCGGCACTTCATGCAAGCGACCTTCTGCCATCGCTGCAGCGACAACAGCAAAATCACTCTCCAGCAAGGCCAGAATATTCATAGCTTCCGGATCACCAAAGCGCGCATTATATTCAATTAATTTCACGCCATCAGCCGTCTTCATAAACCCCCCGTAGAGTACTCCGCGGTACGGCTCATTAAACGCTTGTAACATTGCCTTAACAGCAGCTTCGTTAATCGCCTGAGCCTGAGCAACATCCTCAGAAGTTAAAAAGGGTAATAAGTGATTGGCATCACTATAACTGCCCATACCGCCGGTGTTAGGGCCGGTATCATTTTCATAAGCGCGCTTATGGTCTTGTACGACAGGTGTATGAGCACAATGAATGCCATCGGACAAAGAAATCAAGGAAAACTCTGGGCCTACCAGTTTTTCCTCTACCACAAACGGGCCATTAATGTCGTGACAAAACTGCAGCGCCTCTGCCACACAATGCAAGTGCTCACCAGCAACTTTAACGCCTTTACCACCACATAAACCATCAGCCTTAATGACGTACTCACCGTCAAGCTCTGTTAGCAAGGCTTGCACCTGATCATCGACCTGATCATAACGCTGATAACGCGGCATACCGGGCACAAAATATTGTGTCAGTAAATCGCGCGCAAAGCCCTTAGAGCTTTCAATCTGTGCTAGCTGCTTAGTGGGGCCAACCGTTTTAATGCCCGCTTGCTGCAGCGCATCTGTCACCCCATGAGCCAGCGGTGCTTCAGGGCCAATCATGGCATAATTAACTTGCTGCAACTGACCATAGGCTACCATGGCATTAATATCATCCATTTTACCCACTGTATAATCAGCGCATAATGCCTGGATCGCCGGGTTGGTCGTGCTACCAAAGCATACTACAGCAACTTCGTTATTATGGCGTTTGAGCGCACGTACAATCGCGTGTTCACGGGCACCCGATCCAATTACAAGCCACTTCATCTGTCTTTCACCTTATCATCCTTTCCACAGAAATACTGGCCATTGAGGCAGGCCAAACACGGGTCGGCATTGTGATGCTCACCCTTACGTGTCACCGCTTCGACCAAATCATCGATATCCTGGTAAAGCAGTGCATCAACACCTAAGTATTGACTGATAGCCTCGATTGATTTTTGCGAGGCGATCAACTCCGCTTCGGTAGGAATATCAATACCGTAATAACAGGGATGCTTTACTGGCGGGCAGGCACTAACGAAATAAACCGATTTAGCGCCGCTTTCTTTGACCATGCGCACAATCTCCTGGCTGGTCGTCCCGCGCACAATACTATCATCCAGCAACAGCACATTCTTATGACGTAACTCGGTTAGCTGTGGGCTAAGTTTACGCCGTACCGAGCGCTGACGGCTGCCCTGTGATGACATAATAAAGGTACGCCCAATAAACGGA
>JANQIS010000195.1 GCA_028282045.1 Gammaproteobacteria bacterium | reverse complement strand
AGGGTGTAGCTGTAATTGTTGCCGCAAATCAGCAGCACTGCCGTGGGAGACACAAATCAATTGTTGGCCATCATAGATACGATGATACCGTCTTAAGCGCCGCTGGCGTTTACTGGATTTCATTTTGCTCAGCGGTACGGACAAGGTATTGTGGATACAAAACCAGGTGTTAGGTAAGCTGGCAGCACGCACCACACGATCAGCATCGAGCAAATGCGATACGATCAAATCAAATGGCTGCGCGCTAAGGCTTCTCATCGACTGCTTTAATCGTTTGGCCAACACCTTATGATTACACCATTTCCAGCGTGAAGCACGACCGGTTTGGCTGAGAATGTGTAATCTGATGCCTTCAGGTAAGGCATGTTGTACCACATTGCCCAGCAGAAAAATATGCACCTGATGGCCTTGTTGCTGCAGACCCTGCGCCAAGGTCAGCGCAATCCGCTCAGCGCCGCCACCAGCAAGATTGGGTAGCACAAAAGCAATACGTTTACTCATGGCGATCATGCAAATCGGCAAAAGCACGCAACATTTGTGCAACAGTAATATCTGCAGCATGCTCATCCGGTGCTTTTAATAAGTGATGTTCCACGCCCCATGGATGCCATTGCTCGGGGCTGGTCTTGCCAAAGACTACGACCATATACTCCACTAAAGCCGCAGCCACATGCATGGCACCACCATCGGCACAAATCATGCTCCGGCACAACGACATAGCAGCCACTAACTCACAAAGCGTGTGGGTCTGGCAGGGAATCAACGTCACTTCAGGCACTGCTGCCTGGATACGCTGGGCTTTTTGATCATCGCCAGGATGGGTGGGGTTGCTCTCATCGCCAGGCGACCAGAACAGCAATATAGGCTCATGGTAAGTATCCCACAACTGTTGAATCAGCGCGATATAGTCGGCCTCCGGCCAGCGGTTTTCTGGCTTACGCGAGCTGATATGCACACCAATCAGGGATTCGCCAGCATGGAAATGATCGGCCAACTTAGCCTGTTGTGCCTGTACGGCTTGAGGGTTGGCAGCCAAGCGCAATGGGCCTGGTTTATCAGTGATACCTAAAGGCTTAAGTAAATCACACACCATTTCAACTTCATGGCCGTGCAAATCCTTGGCTTCATAATAAACCGGATGGCTAAAGTCTTTAGCACGCAAATGATCTTTGGGGCAATAGCCAATAATATTTTTAATCCCCAATTGGCGGGCAAAGCGCAGTCCTTTCCACTGAAAACCCACGCCGGCTAAGATAGCAAAATCATAACGCTGACGGCGTAAATACATGAGGGTTTTAAAACGTTGCCAGTATACTGACAATAGTGACTGATTGATGCGGTGTTTGACTTTGGTGTAATAATAATAACCGTCGATATCCGGCTGGTCGTCGAGAATGGGACCGTTATAGCTGTTAACAAACACATCCAGTTGCATCTTAGGGTAGTGTTTGCGCAGCAGTGCAAACAATGGCGTAGTGCATACCAGATCACCAAT
The DNA here is from genome assembly GCA_028282045.1 of Gammaproteobacteria bacterium. Lineage (GTDB taxonomy): Bacteria > Pseudomonadota > Gammaproteobacteria > Francisellales > CACEW01 > JANQIS01. The sequence continues at coordinate 2,602 of JANQIS010000195.1, read as the reverse complement.
ATTATCCGGTCGAATCACTAGTACACGTTGGTTATTGAGGTCAATTTCTTTACCAGGCATTGAGCTTTAGGGTAATTTCGGTAACACTGTGACGTTTATTGTATTGGACAAGTACGCAAGATGCCAAAGCAACACCCAAGTAAACCAATTAAAATTCTCCACACCGAATGGGCTGATGGTTGGGGTGGCCAGGAATTGCGGATTCTCAATGAAATGCTAGGCGTGCGTGAACGCAAAATGCAAGTGGCTATTGCTTGTACCAGCCACAGTAATATCAGCCAATATGCCAAACAACATGGCATTGAGGTATTCCATCTGCCTTTTAGCGGCAACCTTGATCTAAAAACCTTATGGGGTTTGATAAAAATCATCCGTGACCACCAGTTTGATATTGTCAATACGCACAGTGGCAAAGATACCTGGGTAGGTGGTTTGGCTGCCAAATTGTGCGGCAAAAAATTTATTCGCACTCGTCATTTGGGTTATCGTATTAACCCGTCGCTACTGAACTTTATCAATGAGTTGGCAGATTACATCATGACCACCGGTGAGCATATCCGCCAAAGTATGATCAAGTATAACCGCATTAAAGCGGACAAAATTGCTTCGATTCCCACGGGTATTGATGAAAACATTTTTGACCCTAAACGCTTTAATAAAAGCGAAGCACGTAAGGCATTGGGGCTGAAAGTGCGCAATCCGGTGATCGGCACGGTCGCTAACTTGCGCCAGGCCAAACGCTTGGACTTGTTCCTGCAAGCAGCAGCACAAATCTTGCAGACACACCCGAAGGTGCAATTTGTTATCGGTGGTCAAGGCCCGGTGCAGGCTAAACTTAAAGCCCAAGCCACAGCATTAGGGATTGAACAACATATCACCTGGCCTGGTTTTACTGACGATCCGGCCAGCTTTATGGCGGCATTTGATATTTATATGCTGACTTCCGATGATGAAGGCGTACCGCAAGCAGTGATGCAGTCGTTGATGATGCAACTACCGACCATCGCCACCAGTGCCGGTAGTACGCGCGATTTGCTCCACCAAGACAACTTTCGTTTGATTGATTGCGGTGATGTAACAGCCATGGTAAACAATGCGCGGGAGCTACTGGATGACAAAAAGCTGCGAACCTATTATGCAACGCGCTCACGTGATTGGGTGGTGGCGCATTTCTCCAAATCCGTTATGATTGACAAAGTCGTTGCAGTCTATGAAAAAGTAATGGAGAAGTCGGGGTGAAAGCGCCCACACTTAGTGTTGTGATTATTACCCACAATGAAGCAGCAGTGATTGAAAATTGCTTACGCTCAGTGCAATGGGCTGATGAAATCATCGTGGTCGATTTTGCCAGCACCGATGATACGGTGGCGATATGCCAACGTTATACTGACAAAGTCACAGTGACCCCAAACTGGCCGGGGTTTGGTCAGCAAAAACAACGCGCTCTAGCGCAAGCCACCGGCGACTGGGTATTATCATTGGATGCCGATGAAGTGTTGAGTGATGCCGCCCAGCAAGCGATTCAACAGGCACTGCAGCAATCCGTGTATGACGGTTACCGTATCCGTTTCCAGCCTTATTTTTTAGGCAAGCCGATCCACCATGGCGATTGGCGCAATGAGTATCACCTACGTTTGTTCCGCCGCAACACAGCGCGATTTGATGATGCACCAGTGCATGAGAATTTGATCTTTGACGGCAAGAGCGGCCAACTGCAAGCCCCAATCTTGCACTATTCTTATCAAAATGTTGACCAGGTGTTAGACAAACTACAGCGCTACTCCAGCGCCGGCGCACAGCGACGGTTTGCAGAAGGTAAGTCTGCCACACCATTGAAAGCCTTACTTAAATCCTGGTGGGCGTTTTGGCGTCATTATGTCATCCATATGGGGTTTCGTGATGGTTGGGCCGGTTTGATTTTAGGGTTGTACATCGCCCATTACACTTATTATCGTTATTTAAAGCTATGGTGGCAGCGTCAGTGTTAATCATTTACATGTTCCACCGTGTCAGCAACTCGGATGATCCTGGCCAATGGCACCGTGTGTCAGCATGGCTGAAGCAAATAGTGCAGCGTTATCCAGTGGTGGCACCAGGGCAGGTGCTTAAGCCAGGCGTTAACATTTGTCTGACGTTTGATGATGCCTATGCAGACTTTTACCATTATGTATTTCCCTGGCTAGAACAACACAACTGCCCAGCGACTGTGGCAGTGCCAACTGCTATGATTGTCGATGCAACGGATGTGACAATGGCACAGCGCTTAGCAATCCCGGAGAAACAAGCGTTTGAAACGCAAAGTTGGCAGCGTGGCAGTTTTTGTACCTGGCAGGAACTGAAAATGATGGTAGATTCAGGATTGGTGAATATTGCTTCACATGGCCACCACCATGTCGGCGCAGCTTCACCGCAATTTGATGCCAGGACGGAAATGGTATATTCACAGCATTTGATTCAACAACACTGTGGTGTTATGCCAGACACGTACATTTATCCCTACGGCGGCTTCGATCCACAGCGCCACCGTATAGCATGCCAGCATTATTCTTACCTGATGCGCATTGGAGGGGCCGCCAACCAGAGTTGGCAACCGGCAAGCCAG
>JANQIS010000193.1 GCA_028282045.1 Gammaproteobacteria bacterium | reverse complement strand
TTGAGGTCATCGTCAATGAGCGTGCAGTTGGTCAATATAGTGACTTATTTGAATTTTGTCGCCGTGTTGATGTGCGTAAAGTTAACCGACGGGTGATTGAAGCGCTCATTTACGCCGGTGCATTTGATGATCTGGCTTCCAATCGCGCAACATTAATTGCTTCAGTGGACAAAGCGCTGCAAATGGCTGAACAGCATGAAACCAATACTGCTAACGGTCAGGATGACTTGTTCGGTGGTATGCTGGCACCGTGCACTTCCCATAGTCATGAAGAGATTTACCCTCAAGTAAAACCGATGCCAGCCCAAGCGCGCTTATTGCAGGAAAAGCAAGTGCTGGGCTTCTTTTTATCCGGCCACCCTATGGCGGACTATCAGGATGAGCTTAAGGCGTTAGGTATCACACCATTAGCCAAGCCCAAGCCAACCGGTCGAGGACAAACCCTATGGGTGGCCGGTATGGTAATTAACACTCGGCGTATTAAGACCAGGTCCGGGCGCATGATGCAGATACTTACCATTGATGATGGCAAAGCACGCTCTGATGTGACTATCTTTTCTGAACAGGCTGAGCAATACCGTCATTTACTCAAAAGTGATAGTTTGCTGGTGATTGAAGGTGAGGTGTCACACGATGAATTTAGCGGTGGCTGGCGCATTGTCGCTAAGCAGATTGATGACATGCAAAGCGCCAGAACACGGGCTTGCACAGCTTTACATATCAGACTTGCGCCATCAGTTAACCTACAATCTCTAGCGCACCTTAAGCAAGCATTGCTGGATCATCAAGGTAATTTGCCGGTGTCAGTATCCTATTGTAATGCAACATCCTGTGTTGCTTTAAAGCTTGAGGTAAAAGTCGCGCCTACCGATGCATTACTAAACTTATTAAACACATGGGGTGATGCTCAATTGCTGTATCACTAGCCTGGATATTTTTCACGTTGCACAGGTAATCAAGTTTGCTGAAATGGCATTGACACATGGTAATAATGTAATATTTAATTGGAATCCATTTGATAGGAAATCGAGATTCATTATGGCAGCAGCTTATCCTGCTAGGACAGCAGATGACTTTGAAAAAACAATTCAGGATGTTATAGAATCATCTGAGTGTGGCCACTATCGTGAGGATTCGGATCGACTTAACTGTTTTAAAACCGGAGGAGTACTTACTGGTAGCGCTTGCTTCAGGGTTGACAGGTACTATCAAAATCCTGATTCAGGCATGATAGGGAGGCCTTTATATACACTGGCAGCTGTTATAGGGGTGACTATTGCTCCTGAACGATCTTTTAAGTTACTGGGATTGGAATGGCCTTATTCGGTATATGTCCCACCGCAAGAAATGCCTAATGTGTTAAAACGCTTATTGAGTCAAGCACCATCCACTGATGATATTAAAAACCCAAAGCAATTGTCCGATTTTTAAAGGCATTGGTAAAAATAGTCAGAGACCAGGAGTATAAACGTTATTTAATGCTTCCTGCTAAGTTTGGCTTAAATCTATTTGTTGACGCTATGGCCAATATTGGTGAAGCTACATTAGATGATTATGACTATTTTTTTGATAGATTGGCCAAGTTGTTTATCCCTGAGGCTGATTTTAGACTAGGCGGGCAAATCCTTGATGCAGGCCAACTGTTAAGGCTGGGTCGTAACTTTATCACCTGTATTGACGACCGAGTCACCGATAGCGATCCCCGTATCCGGACTAGTCAATTGATCAATGTGTTTCGGTCCATAGCATTAATTATCAACACGCAAGATATTTGGACTGACGATCTGGTCGGGTTGGTCAAAGCCATATGGCAGCGTATTCCTCATATGCAATGCACCAAGGAAGACAACAGGCTCCTAAAGCGGGCCAGGAGCCTCAATATACCGAACAAATACCACGAAACGCTATTTGGTTGCGTCCTTATCGGGTCCGCACATGGTGGGGCATCGTCTGTTGGCGTGATACCTGTTGGATCACATCCGATTACTACAACCGATAGGCTATCTCAGGTGCGGGCATGTTTGCAGGCAGTAAAAGCCTGTTTGATAATGAGAAACCCAGAGGTAGGTGCTGCTTTGTCAAGTGGTTTGGTTAAGCTACTAGCTGCATATGGTTGGTTTAGATTGGAAGCACCGATACCGGTTGCTCCAGCGATTGCTGCGCCGCAATTTGAGGTGATGGCATGTGTGAATGCGGTGAGCAATTGTTTAGCGACAGGGAATCAAGAGGCGGGGGCAGCCCTGTCAAATGGTTTGGTTAAGCTACTAGCCACATATGGTTGGTTTAAACTGGAAGCACCAAGACCGGCTGCTTCAGCAGCAACATCTTTATCAAACTCTCAGCAGGCTTCAACTGCATTATCAGGGTTGGGCGGCGTATCCACACCATCGACTACGGCTGTTGCAGCGTCCGGCCACAGGCTTGAGGGTCCGTCTTCATATTTGCCCCATTGATGATAAGGCCAATCATCCAATCGGATTGAGCAGTTGATTGGTCATTCCGGGCTAAACTTTCTTGACCGAAAGCCACTTTGTCGCGATGATCGTCACAAGCCAACTAGCCTCAATTATCTATGTCTGACTCATTATTCATGCAAGCGGCATTGCAATTGGCGCAACAAGCCGCAGTTCAGGATGAAGTGCCGGTGGGTGCGGTAGTGGTATATAATAATGAGATTATCGGTTGTGGTGCTAACCGCTGTATCAGTGATCATGATCCAACAGCCCATGCTGAAATCGTTGCTATGCGCGCTGCAGCACAGCATAGGGGGAATTATCGTCTCACTGACTGTGATCTGTATGTTACCTTAGAGCCTTGTATGATGTGTGCAGGGGCGATGGTGCACGCGCGTATCCGCCGTTTGGTCATTGGTGCGCCAGATCCGAAAACCGGCGTGGCCGGCTCAGTGGTCAATTATTTCCAGGCGCCGTTTCTTAACCACTGGGTGGCAATTGAAGCAGGGGTTATGGCAAAGCAAAGTAGTAGATTGCTCAAACACTTTTTTCAGACCCGGCGTTAGGCCGATAACTCGCCTCGTAAATTAACCGGCACATGATGTTTAATGTCTTGTAGGCTGTAACCCTTGCTAAAGAGATAATACAGCTTGGTCAATGCCGCTTCTAAGGTCATATCTTTGCCGCTGATCACGCCACACTGTGCCAGAGCATTACCGGTTTCATAATTACCCATATCCACGCTGCCTTTAGCGCATTGAGTGACATTGACTATTACCACGCCACGCTCATTGGCTTGTGCCAGCACCTTGAGTAGAGTGGGGTCATTATTGGGCGCATTACCGCTACCATAAGTACTCAGTATTAGCCCGTTAACCGGTTGTGATAACACGGCAGCAACAATGTCAGGCGACATGCCGGGAAATAATTGCAAAGCGGCGATCATGGGTTTGTTGATGAGCTGTAATTGTAATGGTTCTGAAGGCTGTGGCAGAATTAAGTGCTGCTTGATATGTAACTGGGTGCCAAACTTAGCCAGACTGGGAAAGTTTGGTGTATCAAAGGCATGCATACCAGCGGCATCTACTTTGGTGGTGCGGTTGGCGCGCAGCAACACATTATCGAAATAAATACACACTTCTGGAATCATGAGTTCTTGCAACAAAATCAAACTATCGAGTACATGCTTAAAGGCATCATTACGTAATTCACTCATGGGAATTTGTGCACCGGTACAAATGACCGGTTTAGCCAGATTCTCCAACATAAATGATAACACTGCACCGGTATAGGCCATGGTGTCGGTACCATGTAATACGATAAAGGCATCATAATCATCATAATGCGCTTGAATGTCCCTGGC
>JANQIS010000149.1 GCA_028282045.1 Gammaproteobacteria bacterium | reverse complement strand
CTAAAAGGTCATTGGGTTGAGCCTGTTGCATAGTATAAAATAACAGAAATTAACGTTATAAAATAAAGATCGGAAGTGCTTTTGCTGGAGACATCCCCTTAACATCCGTTAGAATACCGCTTTAAGATTGAGATATACAATTATGTCGGTGAAGCATATCCATCTGAATGTGCATAGTGAATACTCCCTGATGGATAGCACTTTGCATATTAAATCGATGGTTGGTCGTGCCAAAGCGCTTAATATGCCGGCCATTGCGCTGACTGATGTGATGAACTTTTATGCGGTAATCAAGTTTTACAAGGCTGCGATGGCTGCTGGTATTAAACCGATTATTGGTTGTAGTATTTTGGTGGCACCGCAAACCCAAGGTAAGCCGCATTATCTGAACTTATTGTGTATGACGCACCAAGGTTATCAGCAAGTGGTGGAGTTGGTGTCACGAGCTTACCTTGAAGCTGATCGCATTGATGGTATTCCGATGATACCGCGCACCTGGCTGCAACCTAAGCAACTGACTGATGTGATTGCCTTATGTGGCGGATATCAAGGAGATATCACCGAGGCACTGACGGTACAACAAGATGCGGACCTGGCACAGCAACGATTACAATACTGGTGTTCAATATTTCCCGATCGGTTTTATCTGGAGTTGCAGCGTATTGGCCAACACAATGAAGAAGCTGCAAATCAACATCTTTTACAACTTGCCTGCCGTCATCATGTACCACTGGTAGCAACACAAGCAGTGCGTTTTGAATCGCCAGATGATTTTACCGCGCATGAAGTGCGTGTGGCAATTCATGATGGTTTTACTTTAGAAGACCCTAAAAGGCCCAAGCATTATAGCGAGAATCAATATCTGATGTCGCCGGATGAAATGGCCGAGCGTTATGCTGATGTACCCGAAGCGTTAGTAAATACTATACGTATTGCTCAGCGATGTAATGTAATCTTTGAGCTAGGACGCACTTGTTTGCCGGATTTTCCCATCCCTGAAGGCATGACGACAGAAAGCTATTTTCGACAAGTGTCACATAAGGGCCTACAAGAACGTTTGCTTGTCCTGGCCAAGCAATATGACCAACCGATTGAAGCGCTGACACAGCCTTATAGTGAACGCTTGGATATTGAACTTGATGTGATTATTAACATGGGTTTTTCGGGTTATTTTCTCATTGTGGCAGACTTTATCCAATGGGCTAAGGATCAAGGGATTCCGGTCGGCCCGGGGCGCGGGTCCGGTGCCGGATCACTGGTGGCTTATGCTTTGGGCATTACTGATATCGATCCGATACCCTATGATTTGCTGTTTGAGCGCTTTTTGAATCCTGAACGGGTGTCGATGCCTGATTTTGATATTGATTTTTGTATGGATGGGCGTGATCGGGTGATTGATTATGTAGCGCAGAAATATGGGCGTGAGAGTGTCTCGCAGATTATCACCTTCGGTAGTATGGCGGCTAAAGCTGTGGTGCGGGATGTCGGTCGCGTATTGGGCCATCCTTATGGCTTTGTCGATAGTATTGCTAAACTGATCCCTATGGACCTGGGTATGACCTTGCCCAAGGCGCTCAATGATGAGCCTCAGCTATGTGACCGTTATGAACAGGACGATGAAGTGCGTGAACTGCTGGACATGGCGCTTAAGTTAGAAGGTACTGTTCGTAATGTCGGTAAACATGCCGGTGGGGTGGTGATTGCGCCATCCAAACTAACGGATTTTTCCGCTGTATACTGTGAGGCCGGAACACAAACCTTAGTGTCACAATTTGATAAAGATGATGTCGAAACAGCAGGGCTGGTAAAATTTGACTTTCTAGGACTGCGTAACCTCACCATTATTGATAATGCTGTCAGAATCATTAACCAACAGCGGCTAAGTGAAGGTGAAGCCCCGCTGGTGATCAATGAAATTGCGCTCGATGATAAACCCACCTATGACTTACTCAAGCGCCACCAGACCACAGCCGTGTTCCAGCTAGAGTCACGCGGTATGAAAGATTTGATCCGCCGTCTGCAACCGGATTGTTTTGAAGATATTATTGCGTTGGTGGCCTTGTTTCGTCCGGGGCCATTGCAGTCCGGTATGGTGGATGATTTTATCGACCGTAAACATGGTCGTGCCAAAGTGGCTTATCCTCATGACTCTATCGGGCCGACTCTGGCACCGACCTACGGCATTATCCTTTATCAAGAGCAGGTAATGAAGATTGCTCAGGTAATGGCTAAGTATAGTCTGGGCGGTGCAGATTTATTGCGCCGTGCTATGGGCAAGAAAAAACCGCAAGAGATGGCCAAGCAGAGTAAGATTTTCCTTAAAGGTGCACTGAACAACCATATTGATAAAGACACGGCTACTTATGTTTTTAACCTGATGGAGAAATTTGCCGGTTATGGCTTTAATAAGTCACACTCAGCAGCCTACGCTTATGTGGCGTATCAAACTGCCTACCTTAAAGCCCATTATCCGGCTGCCTTTATGGCCGCGGTACTATCATCGGATATGGATAATACTGACAAAGTGGTGAGCTTTATTGAGGATTGCTATGAAATTGGTATTCAGGTGTTACCCCCTGATATTAATCAAAGCCAGTATCGTTTTACTACGGCAGGCGATACTGCAGTGCGTTATGGTTTGGGCGCAGTCAAGGGTGTGG
>JANQIS010000147.1 GCA_028282045.1 Gammaproteobacteria bacterium | reverse complement strand
ATACCCTCGCTGCCCAAGCTGATTGAGCGTCAATGTGCCACAGGCCTTATCGTCCTGGTTGGGATTAGGGATAGCCGAAACCACATAGCTTGTTGATGATTTGTAGGTAACCAGCACAGTATAATAGTCACTGATGGTCTGCAAATCCACATTCAGGTTACTCAGGGTTGCGCCTTTATACGATCGTGCTGTTTGATGATAATGTTCTAAGGCCAATGCTGAGGCAATCAATACTTGCTCTGCTTCATAACGGCGAGATTTGACAAGATGACGTTGATATAACGGTACTGCAGCCATCGCCAGAATCGACATAATTAATAACACGATCATCACTTCAAGCAGAGAATAACCACGGTTGTTAGCTTTGTGCATATTCAATCGCCTTCGTTACTTTGGTTACTCGACCAGCTTGACTGAGGGTTAATGTTACCTGCCAGACCCAACTTGATACTGTAAAGGTACCGTTGCTGTTATTCAATAGACCTTTGGCATCAAAGCTAAGATATTTTTTAGAAGGAAATGCTTTTAGTGTGATATCAATGGCATGATCAAACTGCTGACGGGCAATCAACGACTGTGGCGCAGTGACCGCGCGCCGCTTATTTGCATCCAAAAATAATATAACTTGATGCCAGTTACCATCACAGTGTTCACCATCTGTAGCACCACACAGTGTAACAACCTGATGCTTTAACAGTGATACATCATGAGATTGTGCAATTAAATGTTCAAGCCGCATGGCAATCGCATTCACTGATTGACGCTGTATCATACGCTGCCAGGCAGGTACTGCAATGGTTGCAATAATACTGACCATCAGCACGACAATCAGTGCCTCAACCAGACTCAAGCCTTTCTGATCCATCCTTGGATACTATGGATTAATATTGCAACAAAATTATCATGCCTGGTGAGACAATGTAAACTGTGTATTTTTTAACTTGTCATTTGCATCCGGCACAATTTATGTTATTAGAAAACGTGGACTTAATATAACAAACAAGGAGTGTACACATGTTTAAACCCGAACCACCCGCCCCAGCTCACGGTGAATCAACCACCCCTCAACCGCCAACATCTGACTCATCAACCATAGGAGTCCAAACAAACGCCACAGTATTCCATGGCGAACCGACCGCAACAACGCCGCCAAGTGATAGTCTTAACGCCGGTGCACCAACAACCGACATACCAGGACACTGTTAGATCCACCGACAATAAAAAGCCGGTATTTATCGGCTTTTTATAGCTTTGCTAATACTTGATAAACTGCCCCCAAAGTATCGTGACCAAAACGTTTGCAACGTTCAGGTGACCAACCGTACTCTAAATCAGGTAAATTAGCCGTATCTTTAAACGGCATTTCGATAGTAAATGATAAGCAGCGATGGGCCTCGCCCACGGCCTGTGCCGCCAAGCTCAAATTGGCCTGACCTGGCGCATCTTTTGGATAACCATAGTCAGTTTGAAAATCCGGACTTAATGCGAGTAAGGCCGTTTTAAACGCCGCTTCTAAGGCTTGATGGCGTTTATCATAACTGGGGATACCTTCACATCCATCGGCAAAGTTATAAGGTAATTCTTCATCACCATGGATATCCAAAAACGCATCCACACCGGTTTGTTGTATCAACCGCTGAACATAATACACTTCCGGACTTTGCTGCGGTGATGGTGCTGCCCAGGCACGGTTCAGATCGACACCGGCAGCGTTAGTACGCAAATTGCCTCTCACTGCACCATCGGGATTCATGCTGGGCACCACGTAGTACACCGCCTGGGCTAATACTCGCTTGGCAACCGGATCATCGACATCGAGTAATCGAGATAAAAAACCCTCGATAAACCATTCTGCCATCGCTTCGCCTGGGTGCTGGCGCGCAATCATCCATAATACTTTCTTAGCTTTATCAACCTCACCAATTTGCAACACATCCAAGTCACGCCCATCCACTGTCTGACAAACACGCTTGACCTGGCACAATGGTGACTGCTGTGCCCAGGCAATCAGATCCAGGTGTCGCTCATAACTATACGGCGCAAAATAAGCGATATACACATCATCATATTCCGGTGTCAATTTAAACGTTAATTGCTTATCATCGCACCGCGCCGTTACACGAAACCATTCCTCACGATCATAGGAAACACAAGGATGGTAGCCATCCCATGCAGCCGGATAAGACGTTTTATCCAGATTATTTATGGTGATATGACATGCTTGATCGCGCACCCCGGACAAACGAAAATAAAACCACTGGCGATAATCTGCCGCATTGTCCTGGCGAATTGCTAATCGAATATCGTTGGGCCGCTCAGCACGAATAACCTCGATGTTCCCTGCATCGAATTGACATGAAATCTGCATGATAGCTCCTAAATTAATATTTCCTTAAGGTTATTTTAATATAATGGTTGTTAGCAAGGATGCAAAGTTGGATTAGCAAAAAACCAGCTATACTAAATTGGTACAATAAGAAGAAAGGATGTACAAATGGCTGCAATACCTGTTTCTAAAGAAACGTATGAAGACTTACAAGCTGCTTATAACGAGTGTGACGGCCAGGAGGCACAGTTTGAGTTTCTCGCTTCGGTCGATGCGGCCCTAACAGGGAAGCAGCCTGGTACCACTTCTGATAATGCTATTAATAATCAGAATGAAGCAACCCCAGGTAAAGAGCTTGACGCTTTTGTCCAGGTCCAAGCGCCTAAAAATACACTACCTTTTGCTAATAACTTTCTGACTGCTGGCAAGACTGATCCCGGCAATGAACCAGAACCTGGAGGCTAACCGGGATAGTCAGTGCAAAGCGGTGTTTTCCACCATCAGTGGATTAACCAATCAGTAACCGCACAAGTAAGCTGTTGCGCCGCCTGATTGGCCGCATTCACCATACCCTGATAATCTGGTGCAGCCGCCACCGTGACTTTAAAAACTTTTGCCTGCAATTGCTGATGATTACCGGCATTGAGTGATACTACCATAGCGGCGTTAAAATGCTGTTGTGTTAAGTCCTGCCCAAACTGGGTTAATTGGATATTGAGCGTATCAGCCTGGTTACCATTGGCTGCCGGCCCGGCCCAAACACTGTGGAACAATCCAGTATAACGAATCGCACCGGCGATTGCCTGGCGCAATTGTTCTGCAGGGGGTGCAACCCACTGATGATAAGTATACGCTTTCATCTCACCACTGCGGTCCTGGTAAATCATTGCCGTGCTATCATAAGGCGCCAGTGCTGATGCCACTGGAATGTATAAGTTCTGGTGTCTGGTTATCAGTGATACTCGACAGGACGTATTCACTTGCAATGGCACCTGACCAATTTGATTAGTATTTACTGGCGTGAGCATGCCACAGCCCACTAGCCATGCAGCACCCATAAACAATGCTAAAAACTTGATATATTCATTCATCAGTGTGGCTCCCCCGGGCCTGGTTGTTGTGGCACTGTGCCATGGAGTAAGATAGCTGGATTGGCATTCATTTGCGATACCAGGTCTTTGAGTTTTTGCAATACTTGCCTGAGCTCAACCAAACTACTATTTGCCACCAGCACGGCATTATCAATGTTCATCATAGCATGATCCATAGTAGGTAGTGTTCGTTCATTTAAGCGCTCAGTCACTGCATCAAGCTGTGCCATCGACCTAGACAGATGCTGTATGTTCTCATCACTAAATAGTCGGGTTAGTTGCCGCGTAACTTCATTGATATCATCGGTTACCTTGGCAGCTTTGTCCATCAAACTATTTAACAACGAAGGTTTACTGGGGATCATCGGTAATTGCCCAGGCGATGTGGCAACGATGGGCTGATCAGAACCATTTTTCAGCCGCAAACTGACAAACTGTAACCCCGTAATCCCTTTGGCCATTAGCTGGGCATACACACCTTGTACAATCGGTGTACCCTGCTTGATGCTCAGTGTCACCAAGACCTTACCATGATCGTTACGATCAATAGCAATATGATTAACAAAGCCAACGTTGACACCGTTATAGGTTACCGGTGACTGTTCGGTCAAACCATCGACAGGATCACTAAATAAAACCTGATATTGCTGATATTTCTCATTACTTCCGCCAAACTCCAGCCATACACCGATAAAGATCGCCAGCAAGACAAGAACAATAACGGCAGCGCCGATCATAGTGTAATAACTTTTACTGCGCATAACTCATTTCCTGTTTCAACCTGAGCTCATTGACGGTTTGATGCATAAACAACTCCAACCTCAGATTGTTTCAATATCTCTCGATAATAACTGGCAGCCCGACCACGTGGCGAATTAAAAAAAGACGCCAGGCCGGCTATTTTTTTCTGCTTGGCTGCCACATTAACACTAGCATGTAATACCACTTTTTTCTCATCCAGATAAACCACCTCATCAACAATACCCCAAATGGTATCCAAGTCATGAGTAATCATAATCACTGTCAAACCCAGTGACTCCTGCAAAGTTTTGATCAACACATCCAATTCATACGCACCTTTAGGGTCTAAGCCGGCTGAAGGCTCATCGAGCATGAGGATTTTGGGATCCAACGCCAACGCTCTGGCCAGGGCCACCCTTTTGCGCATACCACCACTTAAGGCAGACGGATATAAATCGGCAACATCACCAGCAACCAGACCTGTCATTGCAATTTTCAGACGCGCAATCTCACGGATAGTAGCTCGATCAAAATCAGTGTATTCCATCAGTGGGAACATGACATTCTCCAGTACCGTCATAGCACTAAACAATGCTCCCTGCTGAAACATCATCCCCATATGACAGGCAAACTGGCGCCGTTGATTTTCTGATATATTGACACCGGAAATACAATCCCCCATCAGGTAGATTTTGCCTTCACTAATTGGCTGCAACAAGAGAATTTCCCGTAATAAAGTGGTCTTGCCACAGCCACTGGCACCGATCAACGACACAATACGATTGGGCTCAATAGCCAAGTCCAAATGACGATGAATCCACCGGCCGGCAAAATTGGTGCCGAGGTTCTCAATGCGAACAATGGGTTCTGCTTGTGCCATCTTTATAGTCCCACTGTGCTGAAAATAATGGAAAAGATGGCATCAGCCACGATAATCAAAAAGATCGCCTGTACCACACTACGGGTGGTTTCACGCCCGACGCTAACTGTACTACCTGCAACCCGAAACCCACGAAAACAACCTACACTAGCAATCAACAAGGCAAATACCGGCGCTTTGATCAGACCAATCACGTAATTGATAAAATAGGTATGATTAATTAAACGATCGAAAAAAATCTTAGGCTCAATGGCAAAGCTAGCCTTGGCCATCACCATACCTCCGAGCATACCCCAAACATCAGCCCAGGATACTAACAATGGCATCATCAGCAACAACCCCAGCATACGAGGCAAAACTAAGCGTCTAAAAGGTGAGATACCAATAGTTTGCAAAGCATCAACTTCTTCCTGAATACGCATAGCACCAATCTCAGCAGCAAAGGCTGAACCAGAGCGCCCGGCGATGATAATAGCTGAGATCAATGGACCAAATTCACGTAGAATCGAGATTCCCATCAAGTTCACCACGTAGATGTTGGCACCATAGACAGATAGCTGAATCCCAATCTGATAGCAGATCACCACACCAACTAAAAAAATCAACAAGGCAATAATCCATAATGCACCAACGCCTGCTGTATCGACCACATCAAGCACTTGGTGCCAATGAAAATGGCGCCAATGGCGTACCAGACCGATAAAGCTCACCAATGACTCACCCACAAAAGCAAAAAAGTCTACTGCTTCTTGGAAAAACTCAATCGTATGCCGCCCAAGTGCTTCTAGTAAATCGAACCTGGCCGTTTGCTCCCCAGCATTAATGGCCGGCTCAGCCGCTTCCTGCTTTTGTACCAATTGCAACAAAGGTTGAAAATCATCACTCATACCTTGTAGTGATGGTTTAAGTGTCTGGGTACTTAAGCTGTTTAGTAACCGAGTAATGAAGTGTGCCCCGATCATATCCAGTGCCACCAATGCACTGGCATCCACGATGACAGTACCTTTTTGCTCAAGGCGTGCAACGGTTTTTAAAAGTTTCTTCTCATCAATAGCCTGCCACACCCACGCACCTGACAGGCGCACCTGGCCTTCTATCACGGCCATTTCAGCCAGTGGCAATGACAATTTTGCTTGCTTGATGAACTTATTCATCAGGGCCCAGGCCAGTACAACATGATTGCATAATAGCGAATAGTCTTAAAATTCGCCATATTATGAGGAATAATATAACTGAGATACTTCAGATTAGATCTTAAATTTGCTCAAGGATGCTGTTGAGCAAGCTACTTGCCCCAAAGCGAAATGTATCAGGCTGGATATAATCATTCCCACAAATGGACTGTGCCAGCTTGATGTAATCCAGCGCTTGTTCATAAGTGCGCACTCCGCCCGATGCTTTAAAGCCGACCCAATGCCCGGTATGCTCATAGTGTTTAACGATTACACCCAACATAATCTCCGCTGCTGCTAAGGTTGCTCCTACTTTAGTCTTACCAGTTGAAGTTTTGAGAAAGTCGGCACCAGCTTCGATGGCCGCCATAGCAGCCGCTTCAATTTGTGATGAATCTAATACTCCTGTCTCGAGAATAACCTTCAGTGGGCACTGCTTCATAAGCGCTTTCACCGACGTTACAACTTGTGTAGTGGTCTGGAACTGGTTAGCTTGCACATCGGTCAGGGGCACGACCATGTCAATCTCATCAGCACCTTCTGTCAACATCACAGCAGCCTCCGAACGCACATCTTCTGATGGCTGATCACCATAGGGAAAGTTCAATACCGTGGCCACCTTTACAAGGCTGTTCCCCAACGCTTGCTTGGCATATTTCACCAAATGCGGATACACACACACTGAAGCAACCGGTCCGTAAACAGTATTGGCATGACGGCAAAGTACATTAATGGTATCACGATTATCACTGTCATTAAGTGAGGTAAGGTCAAGTAAAGCAATCAAAGTTTTAGGATGCATGACATGCGCCGGAAAATAGTCATTATTGTTGCATGACTATAGCCTAGCCTCTTAGAAAAAAAAAGCCGTCAGGCACACAGGCCGGACGGCAAAATTTCATCAAATTTCAGAGAGATGATGAAGGGAAATCTATGACTACTTCTTTTGCGAATCGTCAGCAGGAGTATCAACCACTTCTGCAGGCGTGTCACTGCCAGCTTGCACCTCATCGGCAGCGGCGTCAGCTTGCGTTTGCGTTTTGGCCTGAGCTTGTGCCTGAGCAGCAGCATTCTGGGCTGCAATTTCATAACCACGTAAGGTCAAACGCTCTTTAATACGCGCCTTACGACCAGTCAAACCACGCAGATAGTAAAGCTTAGCCTGACGTACATCACCACGACGTTTCACTTTCACGCTTTCAATAATATGACTATGGGTTTGGAAAACACGCTCTACACCTTCACCATGAGAAATTTTGCGCACGGTAAATGACGAATTCAAACCACGATTTTTCTTAGCAATCACCACACCTTCAAAAGCCTGGATACGCTCACGGTTACCTTCCTTCACACGCACATTAACAATGACAGTATCACCAGGTCTGAATTCTGGAATGTCGGTGCGTAATTGAGCCTGTTCAATCTCGTCAATAAAGTGACGCATGGCTGAAACTCCCATTATTATTGATCCTTGTTACGTGCCAATATGCAAAAGAGGCGCCATTTTATATCATTTTTTTGCCAAGGTATAGCCCTTTTAGCGTTTTAGCCTTTTCAGCTAAAAAATTTTTATTACCCTCAGGGGCCCACCCAACGACGTCGTGCCCTGGATTATGGACTGCCCCTATATACCGTGGCTGTTACATCCTTTTTCCCTTCATGATCTTATGGCTACTTACGGTGCATTTCCCATCATCAGTGTAGTTAATGCCTACTTGCTTCTTTGCAAATAACTTCGGGTCAAGCCCTACTTTGCTGCGCTGATGCAGTACAACCTCATTTGGACTATCTTTTTTTGCTTGAACTATGTAACGCTCAGTATTGCCAATAATACGCCCTTTGTATGATAGGCCATCTTTTGCGCGTTCTAATTTTACATCTTTGCCCAATGTATGGTGTGCAATCTCTAAAGCTTTCTCACGATCAAGATCATGAAGGTTTTTACGTATCAAGTCAGTCAAATAGCCATGATCGCCATGGTAGGCATTGATTGAAGCTTTTGTTATCTCCTCTTGCGTAATCTGAGTCCAATCAACTTCATATCCTGCCTCATTAGCTACCTGACTCATAAATTCTCGCAATGAACGACCATTGCCTTCTCTGAAAGGATGAAGGACATTAAATTCACCCATATAATACGCCATGCGCTCAGAAAATTTACCTGGTTCTAAATCTCGAAGACAGTTTTCTTTTTGTAGAGAAGCTGAAATCTTTGGTGCATAACTTTCTATGAGCCCAGTGCTCGCGAAACGGCTAGTGCCTTTGCTTATATCAACAGTACGAATTTCACCTGCCCACTCATACACATCACAAAACAGCCTTTTGTGAATGGCCTTTAAATGATCCAGGTCAAAGGAACCCTTAATGGGATCTTGAGATAGCTCAATGGATCTAGCATAAACGAACGTTGATTCGTAACGGTCTAGTACTTCTTGATCGGTAATACCTAGTTTGTTTTTAAGAACGCCTGTTTTTGGGTTTGAGTAGGGATCATCACTTGCGTACTTCATCCTCTACCCTGCATCTCAGACGATAAATAATGTCAGCGACTTCCAGCTCGCCTCTAACAAAAGCCTGAGCATCCGCAACGGTCCTGGCATCAGGAGTTAGCCCTTCTAAACGCTGATTTGCAAGCGCATTATCAACGATGCGTTGACGCTTGATTCGTTCTTGCTGAGTTAGCATACACACACCTTCATAGCATTCTAGGTTTATTATATCACAAAGTAGTATTTTTATCGATTCAAATTTAGTCTTCGCTGCTTTGCGAGCATTCATTCTTTATTAGACCACATCACAGCATTACTTGCGTCAAGAAAGCTCAAACTAAGATATGTATAGTTAAAAAGCCCTTTTCCTTAAAAATTACAGACTATCAATTAGTTATTTGCAGCAACCACGCAAGTCTATAGACCATTGAGCTACAACTCTGCCATCTTCAATGACATTAAAACTGTCGTAAAGATTAATAGTAGGATCACAATGAGGCACTATCATTTCAATAACATCTCCTACTTTCGGTAAAACGACACCCGGGTCTGCAGTGACTTTCCCGTGTTCATCACCAAAAACAGACCAATCATAATGTAACCCTTTATGAGAGATGATCTTAGGCTTCGTATTCACATCAAAATAAAGGGCTTTGGCACCTGCATCAACGGTAACATGCGAACTGTGGTTAGCACTAATAACGGTTGTTAACAATGTCATTGCCGGCTGATACTTATCATAGTAATTGGCGTTTAGACATGAACCAATGTTTCTATATTCCATATCCATAACAGTGTAAGAGCCCGGCTGCACTTCTGTGACATCAGAAACAGCCATGTCAATGTCATAGGTGCCCGTACCTGATCCACTTAAGATTTCACATGGCAGCCCCGCTTTGATGAACTCTTGGCGGAGCTGGCCTGCTTTAATCATCACATCAGAAGATAGCTGCTTTCTCTCACGGTAATCCAATACGTGTTGTAAATTACCTGCATAGCATTGAATACCTAACAAGCTCAGATACTCACAATCGTTATGGATATATCTTCCTAAATTGATGGCGCTATCGTAACTGATTCCTGTCCTGGCAACGCCTGGATCAACATCCACAAGTACCTTAAGCGGTAAAGAATGACGGCACATTATAGAATTTAATAATAAGGCATTATCAATTGAATCACAGACTACAATCAGGCCTGAGTCATGTTGCCTACAATGCACTAAATTGGATAACTTAGCTTGTGTTACAATTGGTGAAGTGATTAATATATTTTTAAGACCTTTTTCAGACAGCATCAATGCTTCTGTTACTTTAGTTGCACTCAGACCAATCGCGCCATAATGAATCTGTAACTTTGCAAGTTCGGTACATTTATGTGTTTTTACATGTGGTCGCAGTTGTTTGTTATGGTCTGTAACCTCAGTCTGCATCAACACTAAATTGTGTACTAACTTTTGCTTATCGATGACAAGGCAAGGCGTATCAAGCTGATTCTTCTTTTTTAGTTCCACTTCAGATACCAATATTGCTGAAATACTTAATAAATACTAATTGCGTATCCAACGGTTTGTCGATCCTCACCACATGACAACGCTGTTAGCATGTTGCTGACTTGGCCATGAAAAATAAATTAAAGCATTATATGTATAACTTCTTCAGCATACTCCCCCACCTGTGATGAGCAGTATAAAAAGTTTGAAAAAACTGGACGTTTCTAAGGCGAGCTGTTGGACGTAGCCCTGCATGATGTGACTATTGTGCAGCAAGATCCCATCCACCCAGCCAATCCGGTCCAATCTGATAAGGCGCAAAAATCGCTTTGGGGTAACCCACATCAACCAAATACAGCCCCTGTGGTGGTGCTGTAACGCCGGCCTGGGTACGATCACCCGTTGCTAATACTGTCTGTAATCGGTTTATTGGCTGATGTCCTGCGCCAATGGGAAGGAGAGTACCAACAATATTGCGCACCATATGATGCAAGAAGGCATTGGCCTGAATATCGATGATAATCCATCCTTGATACAGGCG
>JANQIS010000115.1 GCA_028282045.1 Gammaproteobacteria bacterium | reverse complement strand
CATTGAGCATCATCTTCCTCCCTCACCAAATGGGGCAATGTCGTACAAGAAGCACGATAACCCCGCATCACGACACCAGGCTGCCAACCTCTGTCGCGCAAATGCTGGGCCAAATATTTCACAAGCGGAGTCTTGCCACTGCCCCCTACCGTAACATTACCGATCACGATAACTGGTACAGGATAGGCAAACTGATGACGTGCAAGCCACTGACGTCGAACTCTGACAATAACACAAAACAACCAGGATAATGGCGCCAATAAGTAGCACCACCATGCTTTAGCGTACCAAGCATTAACAATTTTGTTCATAGTGTTCCTGTGAGGATATGCGCACACAGCCCCGTAAGAACTGGGCACGCTCGCTGAGCTTGCGCCCAGGGAAACGGGCCAACTCTTGAGCTAAAAGGGAGTCCTGTTCAGGCAGTTGCGTACACGAGCCAATCTCACCAAATCGATCACGATCACTATGATAGAACTCAAAAGCGACTTGATTAATAAAACGTTCTAATGGTGTTGCATTAACCATATGATTAAAATTTTTGATCTCTGCTACAAACAAGTTAAACAACTGACGTAACTCGCGTAAATCTTCAAGCTTAGTGGCAACTTTGCGCATAATTTGAGTAGTTTCTGTGAGCATGGGATACTGCAAAGAGTAATAAACACAACTACCTGGGCCATCGTTCAGATAGGCCGGCTGCATGATAATCGGCGCATAAATCTTCAGTGAGTAACTCTCAATATAAGCTTGCTGAATGCCTCTAATGGGTGCCACATTCTCATCAACCGCTACCTGATGACCGGTACTGCTACCGGTAGAAATGGCCATAACATGCTTGGCCGTATCAACCATGTAAGGATTAAGCTTTTGATGATAGCGTATCAGTGCCTTAGAGATAAAAGACTCATAAATAGGCAGTTCACGCCAAAACTGCGAACGTTTCCAAGCAAACTTAAGCATATAAAATGCAAGAGCTGGCCATTGGTTTGACTGCAATGCCTTCACCCAGGGTTCACTAAAATAAAGCACCTCACTATACCAATCATCCTCAAAACAAGGGCTATTAGCCAACTCTGCAAATAATACCCCCTGCTCAAACAAGGACTCAGGCACACCACTAAGCAATCCATAATCTCGTCTCAGACGCTTATGAAATGACATGTCAGAAATTTTAGGCAACATAAAGATGGCTTGTGAACCAGAATTCATGCGCCAATAACGCCCTGAAGAACAACCTGCTCCGGAACGGAACAGATCAAATAAGGAAAACAATTCGCCTGGTTTAAGCAGGTGATGCAGCAACGTTCTGTCCCCCAAATCAACGTAGGACTCAATCGTACGTCGCAATAATAATCCAAGTGGCACCGTTGAAGAATAACCGATGGCTTTTCTGATGGGTAATGGCACGCGCTCATCACCAATTGGCATTGATTCATTATCTAAAGTGATATAAAACTTACCATTGCACTCGATTTTATCGCCATAACGATAACGTGCACGTACTAGTGGATAATCATGGTTGGGGCTGATGGTATCAATTAAACCAGCCAATTCCGGCACAACCGTAGCAACCGCATCACGCACCTGCGACCAAGTGATCAATTCAACACTGGGCTGGGTTAAGTTATCCATTAATAATTTCATATTCTCATCAATGGTGGCATGTTAGCACGGCCCTAATTTAAAAGCATTACGTGCGCATACACGTTATATAAACGCAAATATTAAATAACATAACAAAAAAATAACATCATCTATACTTATGTTTAATAATGGATTATGACAGCTAATAAAATGTCTATTTTATATCACTTGAAACAACCTAAGGGCTTGTATGTGCTAGGTTTTGCCGAAGCATGGGACCGCCTGACTTTTTATGGCCTGCAAGCTGTATTAGTACTCACTATCACTCAAAGGCTTCATTTTTCTGACCAAAATACTTATAGCTTGTTTGGGATTTTTACGGTGTTGGCATTTGGTGTCCCACTGATTGGGGGATTGATTGCCGACAAGCTGCTAGGGCGTTACCTAGCGGTAATGACAGGTGGATTACTTATTATTAGCGGTTGTCTAATCTTATCTATCAATATCCATGAATATTTGCGTATTGGTTTGGGCACCATTGTTATTGGTGTCGGACTCTTTAAATCCAGCCTCACCAGCCAGGTCAGTACCCTCTTACCCCAAAGACTCAGATCGACGAGAGACTGGCAGCGCACTGTTCTACACTATCATGAACATTGGTGGCTTTGCCGGTCCTGTGCTCTATGGCTTTACCACCACACATTATGGTGCACAAATCAGCTTACTGGTCAGTGCATTGGGTGTTGCCCTCAGTCTGCTACTGTATCATTTCACTAAAACAGGTACGCTCGAGCGAAGCCCTTATCGCCCTTATCCTCACTATCTGGGTGCGGGCGTGTTAATTCTGGTGTTAATTGTATTGGCATCACTGTTACTAACGTATATCCTCTTATTTAACCTTGCCATTTGGATTTTTTGTGTTGGCATTATCAGCCTAATTATCATTTTCTCGATGGAATTGGATGCGGATTTGTGTAAAAAGTTTTATGCCTATCTGGTACTTAACGGCTTTGCCATTCTCTTTTATGCCGGTTATATGCAAAGCACCAGTACTATGTTGTTGTTTATAAAACGTGATATTGCACACACGCTGTTTCACCACACCATACCCACTGCAAGTTTCGCCTCATTAGAGCCTTTATTCATTATCTTACTTGCCCCTTTCATTGCACCGCTGTGGGCCTGGATGACAAAACGCTACCATAACAACGCTGTTATTTTACGCTGCACACTGGGTTTGATTTTATGTACAGCCTTCTTATTGATGTTGGCATTTGCTGCCGAACTTAGTAACCATCATAATAACAGTCATGGGCCACTCATACTCATCGTCATTAGTAATGCATTACTGGCGGCAGGTGAACTGGCCATCGGACCGGCGTTGATTGCGGCTATTGCTTACTTAGCACCACCACGTTATGAGTCCACTTACATTGGCATTTGGAGCCTGGCAACCTCATTCTCAGGCTACATTGGCACACTATTTGCTTACCTGTCAGACCAGAAAGCACATGCACTTAATAGCGCACAGATTTATGCACATTCTTATTACCTTATTGCCAGCGTTTTAGGTGCTTGCGTCTTATTGATTATTATCACGTCTGGCTGGATAAAATTCGCAATTACTGCGCAACGGCTTACCACATAGCCATACTGTGCTAAGCTAGTGAAAATACAGTATTTATGCGAAACTTAAGCTAGCAAAAGAAAGGGGACTTTTATGGCCAACATAGGACCTATTGCAGCAACAGCTCACACTTGGCAAGAAGTTCGAGAAGAAATTCTGCGACTCAATGCCCCATTGGTGGAAATTGTTGATCGTATTGCACCAGGCGATGAAATTAAAATGTATCGAGTCAAATACCGTTATGGCGATAAGATTCTCGATAAAGGTCGTTTTTATTTACCCGATATTAATGGTGGTTTTGTCGAGTTATCCGAGTCTCTTGAGCCTAAAACACTAGCAGAAGACATTGGCTATAACCTCTATACCAACCCAGTCATGATCCCATTACAAAATACAATGGAACT
The DNA here is from genome assembly GCA_028282045.1 of Gammaproteobacteria bacterium. Lineage (GTDB taxonomy): Bacteria > Pseudomonadota > Gammaproteobacteria > Francisellales > CACEW01 > JANQIS01. The sequence goes on along the minus strand of JANQIS010000115.1, from coordinate 3,488 downwards.
TTACATAGAGGTTGAAGGGCGTGTCGTACCATTTGCGGTGGTTCAGCCGGGCAATGTATTTGGTTTATCACGGATCTTAGATGAAATCGATTCCAACCATCTTTCTCATACATCCAAATCTCTTTGGGATATGACCGCAGGGGCCAGGTCTGTATTTATGCTGCCCAAAATTTCTGACAATATGGCACATACACGCCTGCTAAAACACTTTGGTTTTAATATCGAAAAACCACGCGAGCTTATTGATCACTGGCAAGTCTTTAAGCAACTTGCTAAAGCGCGCGACTTTATCGAACCATGGGAGTTTGAAGTCCTGCTCTTACCGAAACAATGGTTTGAACACCTTAATGACCCTGCTTGGCGAGAGTTGAAAATCTTCTTCTTGCAGAAAAACCGCCAATCCCACTCATTCTGGCTCAATGTTGCTGCCTGGCAAATGACTTTCTCGCGCATTCAACATTTAAAGCACATTAAGGCGTCACCCCATATGATTGACACAGTACGCCACTTGTTTGTAATTGCCTCAGGTGTTGCACCAGGATTTCGCCCTGCCATAGAAAGCAGCATGGCACCGGTTAAAGGAATTCAAGCAGCCTATATCGATTACTATGATATCGCTTACAAACCCATTATCATGGCACCCTACATGCTTGATATTACTGATCACCAAGCTGCTTACTACTCACTACAATACCCAACTTCAATTGAATATTCTCCCAAGTCATCCGGCGGCACGAGTACCATTAATGACCTTGATGAGTTGACAACACTGATGCGCAAATACCTATCACAGTTGGTTAACCCTGACCTCAACTTAGAGAACACCATTTTGGAACGACTTGGCAAGTGCCTACGGGTGGAATATTTCCACACCAACCCAAACCAATATGAGAGTATCCTCAGCGCCGACAATATTGCTGCAGAAGATGCTGACTTTAATAAATTGCTTTATGAAACAGACAGGCCTTTAGACTTTGCCCGTAATAGCTCGTTTGTTAAAGGGTGTATCAAATTACAATTTGACAATAGCGCCATCGGCTCAGCAACTACCCCATAAAAGCACGAGCCAATTTCAAGCAACCCTTTTATTTACGCATGATATAGACAATGCGCTTCTTACCTTGTGGATAATAATAAAGCGGTGTGATAGTTGAAAACCCAGCATCTTTAGCCATTGCTATCATAAGCTTTGTGTCTGCGACATAGCAGTTTATAAGTCCTTCACCATACTTAATCTGATGCTCTGACGCCCCTGTCACAATGACCTGACTATGGTTGGACTCAGTGGATCTCAGCAATGATTCCACGGCAACAAAACCGCCTTCTTTTAGCAATCTTGCGAATTTATTCAATAACGCTTGCTGCTCATTGATGTTAAAGTCACAGATCCCCGCCCACATTTGCAAAATGCACTCAAATTGACAACATGGTTTGTAGCGCATGATGTCACCATGGATTATATTGGCATAATCCCCGTAATGATCTACTAGAAAATCGTAGTAAACCGGAACTTGCTCAATAGCTACGACCTTTTTATCAGGAAAGTATTTTTGCAAAAACCGCAAAACTCTGCCACTTCCGGCACCGACTTCGAGTATACTGCTTACATCAGACAACATTGGCAATATCACTTCGAGATCTCGATAACCTATGCCAGAACTAACATGGAAAGTTTCCATCACTTCTGTACTGATGTATTCATAAAATCCATGCACATTATCCAAATTGCGCCACAACGCAACACCACTCGTTGCTAACATAGCGGCCTCCCAAAGCCCATAACACTAAATATCATAGCAGAGCCGGCCTAAAGTCTAAAATGGTTTTAACCGCCAAATTGGCCTATGAAAATTTAATGTTAAAATGGCGATACAAATCTGTAAAAATAATAAGCCATTTCAAATTCCACGAACTATCCCCTATAATACAAATCGTTTAAATAAAACAATGATAATATGAAATTTAAAACCGCACTTATCAGCATCGCCAGTGCTGAAATAACCTACGGTTTTTCTTACTTTGCGCTGATCTCTATTGTAGTGCTCTATTTACGCTACCATGTCGGTTTGCCTGTCAATGAAACCTACAGTATTTACGGAATCTTCATACTGTTAGCGTACTCAATGCCTGTACTAGGCGGTATTATTGGCGACTACTTGCTTGATTGGCGGTATTGCGTTGCTGCCGGCATGTTGATGGTTGCAGCAGGTTTTGTCGTTATTGGTGTTGATAAGCGCCATATCGCTACAGGTCTGGGGATCTTCATCACCGGACAGGCATTATTAAGGCCCAATATCTCCAGCCTATTAGGGTTAATATATGAAAATGACCATGGCCATAAAAAAGATCATGGTTACACCACTATTTATGCCTTGATGAATGCAGGTGCTATCTTAGGCCCCATCACCGTCGGTGTTTTGACACATGTGTTTGGCTTTAGTAATGGTTTTGCTATCTGCGGCATATTAATGACATTAATGTGTCTGGTCTACACTGGGTTTTGGCGCACATTACCCATCCCTAAGCAGCATCGACACCTGCTAAACTCTCAAAGCGCCCGATATTTATGTTTTATCATTACTGTCATTATCACCTGCATCGCGTGTATTGTAATTCTAAGTCATTCTGACTGGAACCATATTGTTTTAGGCACCTTTATTGTATTGATCGGTTGTTACTTTATCCTTGAAATGTCACGCTGTGGCAAACAGCAACGATATCACTACGCAGCTCTAATTATCTTAATGATTTTTTCCACTATTTTCTTCGCTACTGAACTGCAAATAGGCTCATCATTAGTTATGTTTATCCAACATAGTCTACACCCTTATATTCCAATCCCTTCTTCAACTTATGCCTCTTTGCTTGCATTGGCTGTGGCCATCGGTGCTATTGTAATTAAATCCATTACTCGTGCCATCGGCAACCAACCAAACTATATCCGCTACCAAACCCGTTGTATCCTCGCCATGCTATTGACAATAATCAGTTACTTAATCTTTTACATGGCCACACGCAGCGCTATCAACTCATATCATTACGTCGTATTTACTTTAGTCGTACTTGGAAATGTATTTTTAGGCTTTGGCGAGGTATCGATAGCACCTATTGTTACCTCAGCAGTCACCTCACTCACACCACTAGCCAAAAACAGTACATTTATGGGCATTAACTTTATGATGATTGGTATCTCCGGCTATCTGGCCAGTGTTCTTGCTCGTCTCAGTACCACGCAGTCAACAGGTCATGCAGTTCAATTTGCCTATGGATCAACCTTTTTAATTATCGCTGGTTTTGCGGCAACGGGTCTGGTGTTGACATTAGTATTAACGCCTATAATGAAACGCTTAGTCCAAATATAGCTTCACCTTCAATCTTCAGATACTACTGTGGGGATGAGAATGAAGTGACATGATGAAACCGACATGAGCCATTGCTTTTGCTCACCCGCGATCATGAAAATGCTTTCCTAAATTAAAGGTGGTAAG
>JANQIS010000080.1 GCA_028282045.1 Gammaproteobacteria bacterium | reverse complement strand
CTATTAAATGTAATGGCCATGATTTGCTAACAGATAACATCAAAGCCTTCATTAACGAAGGTGGTGTTGTCACTGAGTTGTCGATTGGTTGGAATGATCTTGTACCCTTTTGTGGGACAGTTTAGTTAAGCGACTTTATCCATTGTAGCCATAGTGGCTTCAAATTTCTCTGGTGTCATATATCCTATGGTACTGTGCCTCCTTTGTCTGTTGTAGTAGACATTAATGTATTCAAATAAACTGGCTCTGGCCTGCACTCGTGTCTGATAGTGCTCATCATGTACTAGCTCAACCTTCAGTGTGTGGAAGAAGCTCTCACAAGCAGCATTGTCATAACAGCATCCTTTGGCGCTCATACTGCATACCAGCCCATGCTTTTTGAGCATATTTTGGTATTTCTTCGAGCAGTACTGACTGCCTCGATCAGTATGAACAATAACCCCTGTGGGAAATTTACGCCTAAATAAAGCCATGTTCAGCGCATTATAAACTAAATGGCGGTTAATACGCTTACTCATCGACCACCCTATGACTTGGCGTGAGAACAAATCAATGAATACGCACAAATATAACCAGCCCTCGTCTGTTTTAATGTAGGTAATGTCTGATACCCATTTTTCATTAGGCTTATCGGCACTAAAGTCTTGTTGCAGCAGATTAGGTGCTACGGGTAATTGGTGATCACTATCAGTGGTAGCCTTGAATTTACGCCTAGCCTTAGGGATCAAGCCCATTGCTTGCATACGCTTTGAAACATAGCGACGCTTAACAGCAACCCCGTAATCAAATTTGGCTGGTGTTTTAGTGTGGGTGATAAAGTCATACAAACTGTTAATAACTATGACAAAGAAGTTTTTAATGGGGATCTTGGGTTTATCAGCGCAGTTGATCACGTGGGCAATGAAATCACCACAACCTTTGACAATAGAGAAATTAAATACGGATTTGGAGAACTAGATGAATTAGACCTTGCTTATGCTACCTCAATACATAAATCACAAGGTTCTGAGTATCCAGTGATTATCATACCATTGGCCATGCAACATTATATGATGCTCCAGCGCAATTTATTTTATACTGGGGTGACACGAGGGAAGCGCTTAGTGATTGTGATTGGTGAGCCTAAAGCGATTGCCATGGCCGCTAAAAATGTGAGCCAGCGCAAACGTATTACCAAATTGGCGCAACGGCTATGCGATGCAATGGATAAGGAGTAGGAGTAAATGTAAAGGTATTACTTATTCAAATTAATGCTTAAGTATTAGAATGTTGTGTCGACTAATAAATTCATCCCAGCTGCATTTAAATGACTACAATCTGCCAGTATTTGACAGGTTTATATAAAATAGTTATTGTTTAAATTAAGGGGCCGATGAAGCATTGGCATCCGAAGCGGTGACAGGAAGTGTTGGTGCACTCCCCGCCACCTAACCATAACAACTAGTTAGGATAGCTGAAATGGCTAAGATGAGATTATTTGATTTGCAAAGATCAGTCAATCTGAAGCGCTATACTCTTAGCGGTATTATTACGTTTATTGCAATAATGTATTCAAGGAAAGATTCCCCATCCCCCAATAGATCAGGGAAGTTAGGTTATTGTTATAACAAATTTTATATCCAAAGAATATTAGCATCATTGTTATGGTGGCAAAGCCGCTTGGGGTGTCAATGTTGGCCTCTTTTCTTTATTAACTGAAAAGGAAAGCACAATGACACAAAGAATATATAGCAAAAAAATCTACTTCACTATTGATCGTGAACCCGAACAAGTCACTTTGATGCAATGGGGGGTATTGTAATGAGTGTACGTATTGCAATAGAACGAGTTGAGATGCCGACGGTATTTATCAGATCAGATGTACTATCAGATAAACGATTAACTTGGGCAGCTAGGGGCATGCATGCTTTTTTATTTGCTACTTGGCCAGGTGGTTTAGAGGCAAATGATATTTTATATGGAGCGACCTCTAAAGATTCGCTAGATGTAAGCAGTTATGCTGATCGCATTAAAAAAATACAATCCTGTTGTTTGGAATTAGAGCGTTTTGGTTATGCTCGTCGTGAACAGGATGGTACATTAGTGTTATTGGATCATACTGTAGAGCAATAGCTAATGACATTGAGTTATGGTTTTGAGCCTATTGTATCTTGGCATGCGAAGATTTTAACTTTAGGCTCAATGCCAGGTGTCGAGAGTGTGCAAATTCTGGTGCCACAACACTGGTTTCTCTATACACAGGTCATCGGATCAATTTGAGTGGATAAAGTTGCTTAATTGGACTATTTTAAAAAGATTTCGATATCAGGTTAGTAATGTGCCAAGAGTGCTTGAAATTTAAAGCTGTTTCAAGCCGATCAACTTTTCCCCTATAAGATGATCATGACTCTCGGCACAGCTTAAAAAAATAAGTCATTATTGTTGATATGGCAATTTATATGTCATCTGATCGACAATAACACCTTCTTTATCATTGAGCAAGAAATAGGCCCGGTGTTAAGAGAACCACAAAAAGTTTTTTTCACATTTTATTGCCTTTTCAAAGGCATGCTGTTGCTTGGATCTACTCTTGGCACTATAATTTTTGTAGCAATGAATCGGCTCAGGACGAGCTAGGCAAATAAGGATATCAGCCAGGTAATAGGGATATGGGGGCTGGTATATTCTTATGGTTTTTTATAGATTAAAATCATTTTTATTACCTTTAGCACTGTGTGCTTTGTCGACTATAGCTTTAGCATCTGAACCCCAATCCACACCAGCACCTTCTCACACAGCCCAAATTCCTATACAGACCCAAAACCATGATACTAGCGCCCAACCTACTGTCTTGCATGGCAGTTCACATAAAGGTGCCCACGCTAATGCCCGTCCTCAAGGTCATGCTGTCACTAAAAGCGGCAAATCTCATCATGGTGGCACTGCCCCTGATGTAGCACCCAGTGGCACACCGACTTCATTAACTAATTTAGGTTATCGTAAAAGCGACTATAGCCATGTAATGCATGTAGACCCGTACTCAGGCAGAGCTATTATTACTATCCCTTTAATCGATAAACCCTTAAATGATGGCCTATCGTTACACTTAACCCTCTCCAATGCCGTAATACCAGAGACTTGCGTGTGGTATCATAGTGAAGACGTGCCAAATAACTGCTATCCCATTACCTATCGCACCAGTACCAATATGACATTGGTGCCAGGCATGTATCCCAGAGAGGAGATGATTGGCACCCATCCTTCAGGGGTATTTTTAGATCCACAAGGCAAAACCCATAAAATGGTAGAGCAAGGTGATTATGGTATATTTCTCAGTACCGATGGTTATCAAGGCACATTTAACGACATTACCTCGTTAACATCAGGGACGATTATTGCCCCTGATGGCACGGTGTATCATTTATCCCCGGTAGGTAGTAGCCCCATCAGTGATAAAGCACTGGTAGGCGGCGTATCGCGTATTGAAAGCCCTCATGGTGGCAGTTCTATTACCTACCGCTATGATCATGCTCGCTTAATACAAATCAGCACCTCAGATGGCTATAGCATTAATTTTAGCTATAGCGGCCCGATTGATACACCCGTGAGCATTCAAACCAGTGATGGTAGGGGCTTTAAGCTACACCATGGCGGTGGGCAAGAATATGAACGATGGGCATCCATTGATAATATACAATTACCCGATGATAGATCCTGGCACTTTAGTTGGAATGATGGCGCCTTTCAGACGCCGACCATCACCAAAGCCAATCACTTTTTAGCCCAAACGCTTAGCGCACCGACAAGATTACATTTTGATGTCAGTGATATTGAAGGCCCTGATACCACCCATGGCATTCTGTCATTTCGTGTTAAGACATTGACCATTAGTGCTGCTGATATCCCTACCTATACTGAGCGTTTTAAGTATCAGCACTTTGATAATAATAACGGATTGATTACGAGCATTAGCAAACCTAAGCAGACTATTGTTGATCAATTTGATGATGAACATGATCAATCTCGCCCATCGTGGATGGATGGTGCGCTAGAGTCAGAGACCATTACCGGTGCGGGCAAAACGCTAGAGCACACCACCAACGCTTGGACTCGATTTGGTTCAGGCGATGGTATGGCTAAGTTGGTATCAACCAATGTCACTAGAGACGGACATAGCTGGAGTACTCACTACAGCAGTTATAATAGTCATGGCTTTCCTGGGCAAATAATCAAAACCGATGGCAATGGCCATCAAATCACCCAGCGTATTAGTTACTATCAGCGCCCAGGCCATTGGATGAGTGCGCCAAGTGAGATTAAAACCTTTGCCAGTGAT
>JANQIS010000079.1 GCA_028282045.1 Gammaproteobacteria bacterium | reverse complement strand
CTCAGCGCGTGAACAGGCCAGCAGTGGGCGCCACTGCCGGCCCACCGATAAGCTTTTCACCTCAGGCATGGCAGCCAACCCTGCCACACCGGCACCACGAAATAGATTGAGCAGCACCGTCTCAGCCTGATCATCGGCATGATGCGCTGTAACCAGCACATCATGTGCCTGCATGGAGCGCGTTAACAATGTATAACGCTGAGCACGCGCCCAGGCTTCAATGCTATCACCCGCAGCAGGTTGCTCAGTAATAGTCTTAATCTCACACGATAAACCAAAACTCGCACAATAATCCTGACAATGAACTGCCATGGCATCAGCACAAGTTTGTAACTGATGATTGATATGTATTACACGCAGTTGCTTTAGCGGGTAATGCTGTACCAGCCAGTGGAGTAATACGGTTGAATCTAAGCCACCGCTTAGCGCCACGACAATGGCAGCACCAGGCTGCACAGGACTGTGTGTCATCGAAGCGCTGAGTAAATGGCTCACTGGGTTTCAAAACGCCCAAAGCGCATTAAACGCTCATAGCGTTGTGCCAATAGTTGTTCCTCACTCAAACCGGACAGGCGCCTGAGTGAAGCAAGTACTGTTTGTTTCAGTGACGCTGCGGCCATTGCATGATCACGATGCGCCCCGCCTACTGGTTCGCTGATAATGCTATCGATGATATCGAGTTCTTTAAGGCGTTTGGCGGTAATACCCATAATTTCGGCTGCGTGCGGTGCTTTTTCTGCTGACTTCCATAAGATCGATGCACAACCTTCCGGCGAGATGGTGGCAAAATAACTATATTCAAACATCAGCATTTCATCACCCACACCAATGCCCAAAGCGCCACCAGAACACCCTTCGCCAATCACCACGCAAACGACCGGCACTTTCAGACAAGACATTTCACGCAGGTTATGCGCAATAGCTTCACTCTGGCCTCGCGCTTCAGCATTAACACCAGGGTAAGCTCCTGGAGTGTCAATTAACGTGATAATCGGCAAACCATAACGCTCGGCTAATTTCATCAGGCGCAAAGCCTTGCGATAGCCCTCAGGGTGTGGCATACCGAAATTACGATGCAGCTTCTCTTTAGTAGTACGGCCTTTTTGTTGGCCGATCACCATCACCGCCGTCGAATCTAAACGCGCTAAGCCACCAACAATGGCCGCGTCATCACCAAAACTGCGATCACCATGTAATTCATCAAATTCATCAAAAGCCAGGGCAATGTAATCCAAGCTATACGGACGATTAGGATGGCGCGCCAATTGGATGATCTGCCAATCAGACAACGACTTGAAAACCGATTGAGTCAGCTTAGCGCTTTTCTCTTGTAGCTGCGTAATCTCTTCTTGGATATTGACATCAGTGCCATGCTCTACTTTTTGCAGGGCTTCAATTTTGGCTTCCAGCTCGGCGATAGGCTGTTCAAAGTCTAAAAATTGCATACAACTTAACCTGAATATTCCATCATGTTATGCCGATAATCACCCCAAAGCAGATTCAGGTCAAGGCCAGGGGCAAAAATTGCCACGTGACATAGTTGAACACTCTCTAACGCAGAGATTACGCTGCTTTGAGAATGAGGGTCAAGTGACATAATATGATATTCGGCCCACATGCAGTTAACACAGTTTGGCTATGGTAACATACTTGGCGTGAAAGACCATCGAGTAACTTCAGCAAGGTCCATTAAACCAAATCATACACCCAGGTATTGAGATATAATTTACGTACACGCGCCCATAAGGCATCACCCTCTTGCATCACACCGCCATCAATCATCTCTTTCACATGTGCATCAAAAGCGTGTTGTGACTCCAAATCCACATAATACTGCAACAATGCCATATGGTGGCTGATATCAGTCGGGGTCTCTCGAAGTGCTGCTAACAGACGTGTTTTCTCAGGATCATCCAAAATACTCACTTGGTAGGGCTCAGTATCAGACACCTGTGTTGTTAACGGCGGAACATCGCCCACATCCAATTCAGCCTGTTGCCCTACTTCATAGACCGGTTGTGCTGACGGCCTAAGCTTGCCCGACCAATGCGCCAACTTGGTTTTAAAAACACTGACATCCCACCTCGGCAAGGTGAACTTAAAGCCCGGTTGCGGTAATTGCACCATGGGTAATTTCAACGCCGCTAAACGTGCCAACCACCAACGACGGCTTAAAAACAGCCCAATGCTGACCAACCACACCGCAAACCAAAACCAGCCCCAATAGGTCGTAGATTGTTGTTCTGCAAAGGTTTGCTGTTGCAGTTGCTGTAGGTACAAAATGCGATTATTAGCCTGATTTAATTGTTGCTGCACTTGCTGCTGAGCATGCACATAGCGCATGCTAGCGGCCTGTTCTGCTGCCTGGCGCACTTGGGCCTGATGGTCCTGTGATAACGCCCCTAACTCACGCCCAGTTTGTTGCGATAACACAGCCTGTTCAGGTGAGGCTTTGCCCATGACTGCATTAAACTCTTGCAATGAGGCCGGCACCTGCAACACAACGCCCGTTTTCAAGATATTATGATTACCACCGACGAAAGCATCCGGGTTTAACTGCTTAATAGCCTTAATCATATCTGTGACGCTAATTTGCTTGGACGGGCGTGATTGTTGAGCAATTTGCCATAATGTGTCACCCCGTTTAGTTGGGCCAAAGTGAGCAAACGCCCAGGCTACATTCAGCCCACTGCTCAATAAAACTGCCAAACCTATCACTATAACACGACGCATTATTCAATCCTGAGGTACTCTCATACTGGCATTCTAGCAAGCCAGCCCAATCTGGCAAGCGCTACAATCCTTTATTTTAGAGGACTTCACGGCATTTCATTGTCTCTTATTACAGACTTATAACACCCTGTAAGCTAATAAAAATAAAGAAGTCAAACTCTGCTTTTGGCTTGGTGAATAATGGCATTTGCAACCCAGTTGTTAAGGCTCATGCCGGCTTGTTTGGCACAGGTATAAGCCTCCCTATGTAATTCTGGATCAAGCCGTAGATTAAAACGCCCTGAAAACGGTTTTTCAGGTTTTTCACCTCGCTGAGCGCAAAATGCTAAATAATCTTCAACAGAATTAATAAATTCCTGTTTAAGCTCTTTGACGCTACTGCCTTGAAAAGTGATTACATCTCTTGTGTTAATGACCTCACCATAGAAAATCTCTGCTTCATCATCAAACTCAATGTGGCCTATATAACCCTTGTGTTTTAACATGGCTCCACTCCTGCTGCACTTAAAAATCTACGCATTGAAACCACTGCACCTTTATCTGCTTCTTTCTTTGGGTGTGGTCGATGAAAAACGGCTTTACTGTGGTTTAAAGCAATTCGTACACGAGAGCCAGACCCTTGTGAAATGTCAGCACCTAGAGCTATTAACATTGCCTCAATATCAACCCAAACAATTCCTGATAACGTTGGTATAGCAAATATAGCTTCAAGCGTTTTGCGGTGTTTCTTGCTCAACATATTACTCACGGTACTATTTTATGGCATCATTGTCAAAAAACTGCTAAGGTTACGCATTTGCTTTATCCTACTAAAAAATCACACAAAATATTTACTAATATTTAGTATCAGCAACCAAGCAAAAGAGAAGAAAAAATTTGTTCAGCAACATTAAAACCCTGTGCTTGCTCAATCTCTCTCATACAGGTAGGACACGTGACGTTAATCTCAGTAACATAATCACCGATTACATCCAGGCCGATAATAGTTAACCCGTCAGCTTTACCCACAGCGCCGATCATCTGGCCTAACTCGCGTTGGCGTGCAGTTAACGGGCGCACCTGTGCATGCCCCCCTGCTGCCAAGTTAGCACGTGTTTCGCCCGACTTCGCTAAGCGTGCTACCACATATTCAACCGGCTCACCATCAATCACCAACGCCCGACAGTCACCATTTTGAATCTCCGGTAAATAACGCTGTGCCATAATCGGCTGCGTACCTGAGCCAGTAAGATGCTCAACAATCACTGTGATATTAGGGTCATTCTCACGCAAGCGATAAATCGAGGCACCACCCATGCCATCGAGTGGTTTCAAAATCACATCATGATGGATAGCCAAAAACTCACGCAATGCGGTTTGATCGGCTGAAACTAAGGTATCGGTTATGGCCTGGGGAAACTTCAAGATAGACAGTTTTTCATTATATTCACGCAAGGCTTGTGGCCGATTTACTACACGCACACCTTGTTGTTCGAGCAGTGACAAGGTGTGGGTGGCATAGAGAAAGCGCAAGTTCACCGGTGGGTCTTTACGCATCATGACTACCTGACACTGTGTCAAATCCTGGTGCCCTAAAACTTTACCTTGATACCAATTAGCCTGGCCAATATCAATACGATTGATCTCTGTTACCCGGGCCCGAATACACTCAGCTTGCACTGTCATGGTATTATCTTGCCAAACCCAGACACGATAACCACATGCCAATGCCGTTTGCATCATGAGCACAGTGCTGTCTTTGTGATAGTGTAATCCGTCAAGTGGATCAACAACAAAACCAACGATCATGGTGAACAGTTCTCCTGCAAATAGGCATTGAGATAGGTCTCAAAGGTCTTTTGTGTCTGCGACTCTAACTGCTGCTGATCAATTATGGATTGCTGCGCCATGGCAATCAAACGCTGCTGGAAAGCGATATCGACTTTTTTCTGTTTTAACCAACGGGTTCGCTGCCGTGCTACTAACACACCAAATTCCTGGTGT
>JANQIS010000076.1 GCA_028282045.1 Gammaproteobacteria bacterium | reverse complement strand
ACCCCGCAGGCCAATCCGGCTCCGGCTATGGGGTATCAATTTAACCCGCGACGCAATAAAAAACTCATACCCAAAGATATGAAGAAAAAAGTACACCCTATACCTCAGGGTGCCTTACTGCCTGATCACTCCGGTATGCTGATTCCCAATAAAGCATTGTTTGAGAAGATTTATAAGAAAGCATTAATGCGCACGTCAGGGCAAGGTTTTTCAAAATTTGGCACGTTTAAGGTAGGGGACGAAGTATGATCAAACAGATAGTTTTAATTACTATTTTATTAATAACTTTCCAAACGTGCTATGCAGACCGTCAACCAATCCCTGATGATATGAAGCCACATATTATGGTGGTCAGTGTCTCCAGTGATGGGAACTATGCGATCACTACTGACCTTTATAAACATGCCGTCCTGTGGAATTTAAAAGATCATACCTATAAAATTATCGCCAAAGATGTCAATGTCTATAGCGCCTATTTCATTAAGCACACCGATGACTATATGTATCAGGATGATGCCAACAATGCGGTGATGGTCAAAAATGTTAAGGGCAAAGTCATAAAGCAATTTAACCCCGGCTTTGCAACCTATGGCGAAGTGATGACAAGCAACTTGCAAAGCTACGTTGCTGCTGACCAAGAATTTAACGTTTATAAAATCCATAATAGTCAAAAAACGCAGATTTTCGTATCAGCTTGCCGTAATGGCATGACAGGTGCTCTCTACCATGGCCCTATTGCACATTCATGCACTGGATTTGAAGTATCAGGCAAATTGCTTAATTTAACGTTATCGCCCAATGAAGAACAATTAATTGGTAGTGATGGGTTGGGTGGATTATTCATATGGAAGCTCAACAGTAAAGAAAAAGCTATTGTAATTAAAAAAAAACGAAGGCCAAACCTTCGCCACCATCAGCCCTGATGGGCAGTATGTGGTAAGCGGGGATGATGATGGCAATATTTTTCAATAACCCTCTTATTCACCGCATTGCTGACCCCACAGGCCAATCCGGCACCAGCTATTATAGCCCTGGTAATTATGGTATAACTGCCAACTGGTTCAGCCAACAATAATAACCCCCATGCAGCTTCCTAAAAAATACCATGCACAAACTCTAGAGCAACGATGGCGCCAACATTGGCAACAACAGGCAACGTATCGCTACGACGATCAAGTGGCACGTGAGCACACTTTTGTTATTGATACACCGCCACCGACAGTCTCTGGCGCACTGCATATGGGCCATGTATTTAGCTATACCCAAACTGATGTGATCGCTCGCTTCAAGCGTATGAATGGGCTTAATGTTTTCTACCCCATCGGTTGGGACAATAATGGTTTGCCAACCGAGCGTCGCGTGCAAAACTTGTATGGTATCACCTGCGACCCCAGTGCGGCATATGATGAGCACTATCAAGCACAGGCTATCAACAAAACACCCAAGCAACTACAACCGATTTCGCGTCAGAACTTTATTGAAACCTGCCGCCAACAAACCGAGATTGATCAGGCAAAATACCGTAACCTGTGGCAAAGCATGGGGCTCTCATTTGACTGGCAACAAGAGTACAGCACCATCTCACCACAGTGTATTCAAACCGCACAACTGGGTTTTTTAAAGCTTGTGTCACAAGGTGATGCCTATGCTAAAGAAGCCCCAACCATGTGGGATGTGGGCTTTCAAACCGCTGTAGCCTTAGCTGAAGTGGAAGAACGCGACGCACAAGGCCATTACCACGATATTCAGTTTCAAACTGAAGCCGGCGAGCACTTTGTTATCAGCACCACCCGTCCGGAACTGCTACCAGCGTGTATTGCTGTGGTAGCCCATCCGGATGATAAACGCTTCCAACATTTATTTGGCCAACATGCTATTACACCGTTGTTCCATGCTAAGGTACCGATTTTACCTGCCGATCATGCTGACCCTCAGAAAGGCACCGGGATTTTAATGGTATGTACCTTTGGTGATACCAATGATGTGGCTTTTTGGCAACAGAGTGGATTACCACTCAAGCAATTGATTGATCGACGCGGCCATCTGTTACCTATTGTATTTGGCCAGGCACCATTTACCAGCGAACAACCCGATCAGGCCAATGCCGTTTATGCACAAATCTGCGGCAAATATGCCAAATCCGCTCGTAAACGTATAACCGAACTGCTACGAGAGGCAAGCGTTTTAGTCAATGAACCCAAGCCAACTGAACAGGCAGTGAAATATTATGAGAAAGGTGATCTGCCTTTAGAGTATGTCACTACCCGTCAGTGGTTTATCCGCTTGCTGGACCACCAATGCGCTTTATTACAACAAGGTAAAAAAATCACCTGGCTACCCAAGCATATGCACAAGCGTTATGAGCAATGGGTACAAGGTTTGAACCAAGATTGGTGCGTCAGCCGCCAGCGTTATTTTGGGGTGCCGTTCCCAGTCTGGTATCCATTGGATGCTTATGGTGAGCCACAATACGAGCAACCCATTTTTGCTGATTCCAACCAATTACCGCTGGACCCACAAACTACGACACCAGTTGGGTTTAAGGAGCCACAACGCGGTCAGCCTAATGGCTTTATCGGTGATCCTGATGTGATGGACACGTGGGCCACTTCATCATTGTCACCACAGATTTCCAGCCACTGGGCTACTGATACCCAACGCCATCAAAACCTATATCCGGCTGATCTACGCCCACAAGCCCATGAAATTATTCGCACCTGGGCATTTTACACCATCACACAGTCTTATCTGCATGAGAAACAAATTCCCTGGCACAACATTGCTATCAGTGGCTGGGTAGTTAATCCCGATCGCAGCAAGATGAGCAAATCCAAAGGCAATGTGATCACACCAGAGTCTTTATTAGAACAATACTCAGCCGATGCGCTACGCTACTGGGCGGCCCGAGCTAAGCTGGGCGCTGATACCGTATTTGATGAGACGGTATTTAAAATTGGTCAAAAACTGGTGACGAAAATCTTCAACGCAAGTAAATTTGTATTGATGCAGCTCACCCCGCCAGAAGGCCAACCCGATGACCAGCTTGGTGATATCACGCAGATTACCGATGCCTTTGATCGTGCCTGGGTTGTGAGCTTAGTGAAACTGATTGAGCAGGCCACCGATGCTTATAGCGACTTCGATTATGCCACTGCATTACAATTGACTGAACGCTTTTTCTGGCAGTTCTGTGATGATTATATCGAGCTAGTCAAAGTGCGTGCCTATCAACACAAGACTCTATCGACCGGACAGTCTGCCGTGGCTACATTGGTATGGACTTTACATGTCTTATTGCGTCTACTGGCACCGGTATTGCCATTTATCACTGAAGAAGTCTGGTCCTGGCATTTTGCCAAACTGACAGGCCACGATAGCATCCACCGCGCGCCTTGGCCCAAAATAAGCGAGCTTCAAGCGCAGGCGGGCATCCATCCAGAGGTTATTGATCTGGCTTGTCAGGTGATGGAGCAAGTGCGTACCGCCAAGTCACAGGCACAAAAGTCGATGAAGTGGCCAGTGGAGCAACTCACCATCACGCTGCCTGAAGATCAACAAGTTATGCTGTGTGCTGCCTTAGCCGATATTGCTGCAGCCGGTTGTGTCACTAACGAAATTGGCGTAAACACAGGCACTGAGCTACAGATTGAAGTGGTGTTGGCGCAAACTGATGACTGAAACACCCCCTGCACAGGCAGACTAGTATACGCCAACCTGCAAACGCATTTTGTAGTCCGGCGATAGGTTTAGGGACATTGCTTACATTATTATTATTGATCTTCAGCGCTGCCCATGCCATTATTAAGGCTTAACAAACATAGGAACCACGCTTCATGCAATTAAAACGCAAGGGAAAACAATCAATGGCGTGTTTCTAAGGTCAAACCTTGGAAGCACACGGTGGTGATGCGTTCCAAGTGTTTCAGTATAATGAACCCCGGCAGGCGTAAACCACCGGGGTTTTTTAATACGTAACACAAGACAGGAGATAGCAACATCATGAGTAATTCAACCCCAGTACGCCGCACGCTTGGCGTGTTCAGCCTGGTGATGATCACGGTCGGATCAGTCGACAGCATCCGCAACCTACCGGCAACGGCTTTGTTTGGCAGCAACATCATCGCCTTTTTTATTATCGCCAGCTTATTTTTTCTTATTCCCAGTGCCT
>JANQIS010000256.1 GCA_028282045.1 Gammaproteobacteria bacterium | reverse complement strand
TGAAGTCAAAACGGACTATACGTGTGTGCGTGAAAACCACAGTAAAAAACGCCAGGCGGGTAGCCTGCGCGACCTGGCCACAGCGCGTGCCAGAAAGTCTCCGATTGACTGGCAAGGTTATCAGCCGAAAAAGCCAAGCTATATTGGTACCCATGTGATTGAACATATAGATTTAGCGCTACTGCGTGAGTATATCGACTGGAGCCCGTTTTTTAACGTATGGCAATTAAGCGGCAAATTTCCGGCCATTTTGCAAGATAGTGTGGTTGGTGAACAGGCCAGGCAGCTCTATGCTGATGCCAATGCCATGCTCGATAAGCTGATTGCTGAGCGGGCGATTCAAGCCAAAGCGGTTTGTGGATTCTTTCCGGCCAACACAGTGGATCATGAGACGATTGAAATCTACGCTGACCATAAGCGTAGTCAAGTACTTGCTACGCTACATCACCTACGCCAGCAGCGCGATAAAACGGAATATAACCGCTGTCTGGCTGATTTCATTGCCCCCAAACAAACCGGTATTGCTGATTATATCGGTGGCTTTGTGGTGACGGCCGGGCTGGGCTTAGATGCCGTTTCTAAACAGTACCAAGCCGAACATGATGACTATCATGATATTATGCTCAAAGCAGTGGGAGACCGGTTGGCTGAGGCTTTTGCTGAATACCTGCACGCGCAAATTCGCACACGAGACTGGGGTTATGTCGATCAAGAACGCTTTAGTAATGATGAGCTGATTGCCGAAAAATACCAGGGCATTCGCCCGGCGCCAGGTTATCCGGCCTGTCCTGATCATACCCAAAAAGTGACGCTCTTTAAGATGCTGAATGCTGAATATATCGGTGTCACGCTCACAGAGAGCCTGGCGATGTGGCCGGCCTCGTCAGTAGCAGGGTTTTATTTCTCACACCCGCAGTCACAGTATTTTGTATTGGGTAATATTGATCAAGAGCAGCTAGAGACCTACGCCAGACGTAAAGGCATCTCACTTGATGAAGCGCGCAAATGGTTACAGCCGGTATTGGCTTAGGCTTGATTGTTAATCAACTTATACTGGGTTGGTGTGAGACAAAAACTGAATCAATGCTTCCAGTGATAACGGCTTAGCAAAGTAATACCCTTGTGCCTGATGACAGCCGATGGTTTCTAAAAAACGCAGTTGTGCTTTTTTCTCAACACCCTCGGCAACGGCCTGCATCTTCATTTTAACAATTAGTGCCACAATTGCAGAGACAATCAATTTATTTTGCTGATCTAAATGACGAATGAAGTCTTTATCGATTTTAACATAGTCAGCCGGAATACTTTTTAAATAAGTCATGGATGAATAGCCCTTGCCAAAATCATCAATCGCGACCTTGCATCCGAGTTTTTTAAGGGCGATCACATTGGGCAAGCACGACTTAACGTTTTCAAGCAAAGCCGTTTCAGTGACTTCAAGGATTAAATTACCTGGTGAGAATCGCGCTTGTTTGAGGGTTTTTTTGATGTTCTGCACTATATCAGGTTCTGCCAGTTGTACCGGTGAAATATTGATAGATAAGGCCAAGTGGGTACTTTTAGTAGCTTTGGTAATGGTACGCCAATTTGCAATAGCGTGCTCTAAAACCCACAAGCCCAAGGGGATAATGGTACGATTTTCTTCTGCAATCACAATAAAGTTATCTGGCATAACTTCACCCAGAGTCGGATGCTGCCAGCGTACTAAAGCCTCTATGCCGGTCATGCGTTTGGTTTGTATATTGTACTGAGGCTGATAACGCAGATAAAACGATGAAAAATCAGCTATTGCCTGGCGCAGCGCAATATCAATCTCACTCTTTGCGCTTAATTCTTTGTGCAAATCAGGGTCAAAGAATGAGTAGTTATTTTTCCCCATACGCTTGGAAGCATACATTGCTGCATCTGCTTGCAGCAGTAAGTCTTCCGGATCCGTACTATCATCAGGGAAAATCGCAATGCCGATACTAACCGTTTGTAGGAATTTCTGGTGCCCTACTACGATAGGCTGATTAAATAAACTGATTTGTCTTTTGGCAATAGTGGCAACTTGATCACTATTTTCAATTCCTTCAAGCACCATCACGAACTCATCTCCGCCCAGACGCCCCAAGTGATCATGTTTGCGCAGTCGGTGTTCTAAGCGATTGCACACTTCAACTAACACCAAATCACCGATACGGTGCCCGCAATTATCATTAACCGTTTTGAAGTCATCCAAATCGATAAACAGCACGGCCATTTTCTTATCACTGCGCTGCGCTCTTAGCATGGCTTTAGGAATAATATCAATAAGGCTGCGACGATTGAGCACTTTGGTCAGGCTGTCTCTGGCGCTGAGCTCTTTAAGCTCACTCTTTTGTTTTTTCAATTGTTGATTTTGTGTTTTAACCGCTTGGATATAATGCAACACAGAGAGTAACAAAACAGCGATGACCAAACCTAAAATCACGTAGATTACCGGTAATTTATCGCGATATTGGCGCAGTTGTGTCTCGGTTAACTGTATCATAATGCTATAATCAACTCCCTGGAGCGCAAAGTGGCTTACCACGATCCAGTGCTTGTTTACATGTAGTTGGTTTTGTGCATTGATGTCAGTATAAATAGGCTTGCCGTTTTGAGTTAATGTAACCAAATAACGTTGCTGACTGAGGCGTTGAATAATTGAAATTATCGGTTGGGTGGCAAAGACAGCCAATATGGCTTTGGATTTAGAGTATACACACAAGATTTGGCTTTGTAAGTCAGGTTGTTTATGACAGGTCTGCTCAAAGCGTTTAAATTGTTCAGAGTTGACCCCCGCTTGTAAAAATAAATTTGGATGCATGCGGGTATCTTTTGCCATCACTATCCCCAAAAGACTGGGATAATCCTGTAAATAAGATCTTATATCTTCTTTGAACAGGGCATGGTTGAAACTGGCGAGCCATTGTAGTCGTTGGGATAGCCGATTAATGGCATCGATTTTTTTGCCGAAATCGGCTTTGATGGCGGCACTGATCAACTGAGCACTATTTTGTAACTCTTGCTTAATAACCTTATTTTCCCTGCTGACAAAATACTGCCAGGATAAAATAAACCAACTAATTAAAGCTGCGATTAATATGATGCTAAAGAGCTCAAAACTTCTTTGCAGTGGCAAATTCAGTATCACCGCTATCGTTAACAAGAAAAAGCAAAGCGAGGTATGCAAAGCCATGCCGGTGATATCGCCCCAGGCAAAGGCAAATTTCATTGCAAAACCATAACCGAGTATTAGTGCTATCAGGGTTAGTATGCCGACCGTTAAAGTGCCAATTAAGCACAATACTCTGCGTAACTTTTGTTGCTCTGTGTGTCTGAGCGTTAGCAAGGCAATGGAAATCAGTGAAAAACACACCGCAGTATTAGGTGCCATCCGTCCGGGATAGGCAGTAAACGTAGTGATAAAGTGGGTAATCCAAAGCTCATCAATCCCTACGTCATAGCCGGAGACATATTCAAATAGTGTGGCCAGTGCAATAGTCATCACCAACAGTATTAACAGGCCAGAGACCTTGTAGTGGTGAAATGGCATTAAGATGGTCAATGCAATTAAGAAAAAGCACAGTGCCGTATTGAACTGCATGGGCACCAGGCTCGGCAGAATCTGTACCAACAAGGTGATATGTGCAACCCAACCAAGCATTACCGCCAACGCAATGACGGCAACGATACCTGCTAAGCCTCGGGCAAGATGATGTTTCCACTGTTCCATAATCTACTCATTACTTTGATTTACCCTGGGTATGATGCTGTAAGGTTGAGTTAATTTGTTCCACTTAGAAGGATTTTCTTGAGGGTATAGCTTTAGTGTAGGTGGGATACAAAATGATGACAAATAAAAGAATCTAGAATAAAAGCAATGCTGCGCCGCAGGCAGTAGCTGCGGCGGGCGATACAGTAATGGCTTACTCAACCAAACTACGTAACATCCAGGCAGTTTTTTCATGCACATCCATGCGCGCACCCAGCAAGCCTAAGGTGACTTCATCATCGGCTTGATCAACCAACTCCAGCATAGAACGTGCTGTCTTCACCACGGTTTCATGTGCCACCACCAACTGTTCAACCATGGTCTTCCAATTTGGATGGCCAGTCTCTTCCTCAATACTGGTTAATTGAGCAAATTGTTTGTAGCTGCCGGGGGCCTTGATGCCCAAAGCACGAATACGCTCGGCGATCTCATCCACTGCCGCAGCCAGTTCGGTGTAGTGTGCCTCAAACAGCTCATGTAAGCTTTTGAAATGTGGCCCGGTGACATTCCAATGGAAGTTATGGGTTTTCAGATAGAGCGTATATGAATCTGCCAGCAGGCGTGATAGCCCTGCAGCGATTTGCTCACGGTGTGATTGTGATAGACCATTATCAATTTTCATGGCCGGCTCCTATGTTGTGATTGACAGTTTTATTATGGAGCAAGACAGGAGTAGTTGCTAATGCATTATATCGATGAGCGTCATAGAGATGGTCGATGGTAAGCGCACCGCTATCGTTGCCTTAACTGAGATAGCATCATCCGGGTTTGCGTAGTCAATGAAAATACTCCCTTCGTCATTACGCTACTGGATAGCGCAATCCAGGTATAGGCAAAGTCGATTTAAAGCGCTGTGCGCTTAAATAGATTCCCACGGGCAAGCCCGTGGCCCTTACCGCTACAACTCCATTCGGAGTTGCCCTGAATCTTGCTCTTGCTGGAATTTAACGTAGCGAATG